>JAUYES010000590.1 GCA_030691225.1 Holophaga sp.
CAATGGCCGGCTGGATGTGGCATGAGTGGCGGGGTGTGGGCTGCATGCACCCGAGGCCTACCCAGAGATTCCGAAGGGATTACTTGCCCTGTCCCGCCCACTCCACGATGCGGCAGATTTCAGAGGGCGAGCCGAGGCTCAGCAGCTCCTGCTATCCCCGGTCTTCCCAACACCGGGCAAAGGAGCCTGTTTAGGCGTCAAGGGACTCCACGATTGGTTGGCTTCCCTGCCGCCCTTTTCTGGGCGACTGCTGGCGTTGGGGGGCATTACACCGAAAAACGCTCCCGAGCTGAAGCACTCACGCCTTGCCGGAGTGGCTCTCATACGGTCCCTCTGGGACTCGCCAGATCCTTCTGGCACCGTGGAAAGGCTAAGAGAAGCCTGGCTGGACTAAGGGAGTGTCAATGGAAATACCCACGCGAATCGATTGCGAAGAGGTGGGTGATTGAAAAAAAATGAGCGCAGCGAATTAACCTTCTAAAGGCCGGGGGCATTTGTTTTTTGTTGGTAAAAATCAGATGCCGAAAAATAGGACCAAAAGACCAATGAGTATCATCGAAGAGTATGCAGAGCCTATTTTCTTGGGGAATACCTGAACATGAAGGATCTCTTCGATTCTCACCCTGAACCCGATCCGGTAGCTCCTGGGCAATCGGATCGTTCCCGGGCCTTGATCAAGGCGCTTGGGGCCGCCTTAGCGGATGCCGACACCTCAGCGACGTTTATTGATCACAGCGGTCATGTCGCGGAAGCCATGGAGCTGCTTCAGGGGCTTCTCATTACCCAAGCGGAAGTCACCCTAGACTCCGGAATCTGGGAAGCGGATCTAAATTCAGGCCTGTCAGATCCTGACGCACTTTCATTTCAAAAGAGTCTGGGGATTCATTCCGTCGGGACCTTGGCTTTTCTAAGGGGAATTAGCGGGGCTCACCTGGAGGTCCTGCTCGAGGGAATGGCGCATTCGCCGGCCTCCCTAGAACACCAAGGTGGACTAAGGGGCTATCTGGAGAGGCGATACATCCAGACGGTCCACTTGCGAGGTGCAGGATCTACCACGGGGCGCATGCCAGACCATCTCATCCTAAATGCCCGTGCGGCTATTTCGAAGGCACTGGCTCCACCCGACGCCCATTCCTGGGGCGCGGCTGGGTGGCTTCACTACGTGGCGGATCTGCGAGATCTCGGCCCCATGGCTTTCCAGCTTGGCTTTGGTTCTGAGCCGCCCGATGAAGCCCCTTTGGATCTCCTCCGGCAAATTCTTGTAGAGCTTAGTCCAGAGCAGTTCATCAGTGTGGCGCGTGGGCTTTCGGGGCTTCCTCGAAGCCCAGCGGGTTTAACCCTGGCCTTTCAGCAACTGGTCCCAGAACTGCTCCCAGCCGCCATTGATCGCTTGCTGCAACGTGATCTGCGCTGGTTGATGCTGCACCATCCAGTGGAGGATTTGACGGCGGCTTACACAGGGCCTCTTTCCGCACTGGTAGAGCCTTTACAGCAGGGTCTAGCCCGAGCCAAAGGCGAACCACTGGTCAAACGGTTTCTTGATGACATTGTCTGGCGGGCGCAAACGCTGAAGCAGCAGCTGAGTAATACCCAGACTGCCTCTGAATTCCTGGTGCTGCCGGTGGAGGCGCGGGTGCAATTGCTGGAGCGTGCCCTCAAGGCGCATCGCATGGATGCCTTGACAGAACTCCTCGGATATATGGGAGAGCATGCCACGGCAAACTCCGGGGCAACCAATTTGGCAAATTTGCAGACCGTGCAGGCCTTCCTGCCTTTGGCATCGCAGCGAACCGTGCCGGATTATGTTGTGGACTGTCTTGAAGGGATCGTTATTTCCGCGTTCGAGGCAGACCCAGAAGCCAATTCCTCTGCCCTTACCCGCGCCACTATTCTGCAAACCATCCGAGTGCGTCTTCTTCGCTACCAACCCGAGCGCTTAGAGCACCTTCTCCGAGTCTTGGAATCCGCTGAAGAATCGAAACAAACGATCTACCTACTGAGTGTGCCGCTTAGCTGGGCGCGCTCAGAAATTGAATCCGAAGAATATTTGGACTTGGCCTTGGAGTGTCTCTTTCAGGGTGAACGTTCGGAATCGTTCAACGCTTGTGCGGCCTATTTCGCCTATCTAGGAGACGCCCTTCTCCATCGGGTGGTGTGGAGACTCGGACGCGAAGGTGATCGAAACCATCGGGATCGAATGATGCGGGTGCTCCTCGCGGGGGGCGAAAAGGCCGAAGGCGTAATTCATTGCATGCTGCGCCCTGCAATGCCGTGGTACCACGCCCGAAATTTGTTAATGGTGCTCGCCACTGTGGGAACGGCACGATCGCTCCAACGTCTTCCGGCCTTTCTGGATCACGAGGACGGTCGCGTTCGTGTCGTCGCCCTACGCGCCTTGCGTCATTGCAGCAAGGGGAAGGTTCCTTTGGCGCATTTAGTGGCTCGATTGGAAGATCCTGAAGAGGCGATTCGCCAGGAAGCGACCCAGATCCTAGGAACACTCCGAACCTCGGAAGCGATTCGTGCCCTCACGTCGTTGGCCATGGATCGCCAGGTTCCTCTGGCCACCCGCCAGGCCGCCATCGAGGCACTTGGCGGCACACTCCTTGCTGAAGCCGCTGCCCCTTTAGTCAACTTGGCAGGCAGCAGTGGCAGTTTCCTGAGGCGGGGCGAGCCTGACGGGATCCGCCTTGCGGCGGCTCGAGCTTTGGTGGGTCTACCGAGCGGGAAGGTGGCCTTGAACAAAATAATCCTAGGGGAAGGCCGGGGTCCTTTGGCTCAATCCTTTACTCAGATTCTTAAGGGCTGATTCAGCCTTTTCATCTGGCCATGCCCGCGAATTGAAGGCCCGGGAGTATTCTTGCGGACATGTTCCGCGATCTCCGTACCCGAGTAACGTCTGGCCGCCGCATTTTGGCGTGGGTGATATCTGCCGTCCTGTTGGGGTTAGCGGCCTACTTCCTTTCCAATCCGAGCGAATACCCCGCCCTGCATAAGGCCAGTTCTGTGGTGATGTGGGTGGTGGGAGCCATCGCGGCCATCAAACTGCTGGCATTTTTTGTGCTCGATCCACTTTTCAGCGAGCGAAAAACAGCCACACCGGGGTTTGCCCGGGATTTGATCATCGTGCTGCTCTATTCCGTCGTCGGCTGGTTTGTTCTTAGGGATGGGCTGGGCGTCAGCCTGGGGCAGTTGCTGGGCACCGGCGCCATCGCCGCCGCTATCATCGGTCTTTCGTTGCAGGAGACCCTTGGCAACCTTTTTGCCGGCATCTCCATGCGTCTCGATCCAGTCTTTGAGCTAGGCGATTGGGTGGAAGTTTCGGGCAATTTGCGGGGTGGCAATGGGCGCGAAACCTTTGTGGGTGAAGTGACTGGAATGACCTGGCGTACCGTTCAGTTGCGAACCGAAAATGGCGACACCGATATCTTTCCCAATCGGGCCATCGCCCAGGCGGTGGTCACCAATCTCTATGTGCCATCCGGGCTGCACCGCCGCACCGCAAGGGTTACGGTTGAGCCAAACGCTGATCTTCACATTGCCCTAGACAAGCTCAGCATCGCCTTGGCAGGAATTCCTCACTACCCGCACCACCGACCGGAAGTGGTGGTCTGGGGGTTCGATATGGGTGGCGCGGTGTTGGAAATGCGCTGGTGGGCATTGGGTTTTCGTCATGGTCGCGCAGGACATTTTTTGGCGCTGCGCTTGGCCAACACGGTTCTGCCAAGGGAAGGGTTTCCGCTGCTGGGTCCTCACGGTGCGACTACGCTGCATCCGCGTAATCGTGAGTTGAGTGAAGGCGCCCTTAGGCAGTTGCTCGGCAAGCTCGAACTGCCGGTGGGATGGGCTCAGGAATTGCGAGGGCTCATCCATATACGCCACGTAGCTCCTGACGAAGGCCTAATTCGGGAAGGCGATCCGGGGCAGAGTCTCTTTTCGGTCCTGAGTGGTCACCTCCGCGTGGTTAAACCGGTCGAGCGCACGGAACCCCACACGGGGCTCTATTGGGAAACCCTGGCCGAACTTGGTCCCGACGATTGGTTTGGCGAAGCTTCGTTGCTCACAGGCGCACCTCGCAACGCCACGGTCGTGGCGACGACCGCCTGCGAACTAGTGGAGGTCCCCAAAATTGCCTTCGAGAGTTGCCTTAGAAAGGAGCCCCATATTCTGGAGCGCCTTGTGGATCTCATGGAATCAAGGGCTCGCGCCATGGAGGGACCTGGGGCTGAAGCCCCAGTGGGGCGGCGGGATCAATGGCTTTCCCAGATCCGCGGTTGGTTCGGGGTGTAGGCATCTACAATGGTTTTTGGAGACTGTCATGGAGATCCCGGAACACCTGCATGAACTTGTAGACCAACTTGGCAAAGCCCTGGTGCAGGCGGTGGCGAGTGATGAAATAAGTCGTAGCCTGGCCAAGAAAATTCAGAATGAAGGCTTCGAAGTGGCGCTGATGATCGAAGCCACCGTGGCATTGCACAAGCGGGATGAAATGGAAAATCCAACGCCCGATTCGGTTGTGCTATCCCAAGAATCGGAGGCTGCGTTGGTCTCCTGGTCGGATGAGGACCGCGCGTTTTTGCGTACCTTCAAGATCGCAATCGATTGAGTGATCCCAAAATTATGGCCGGGAGGCAGGTCGTGAATTCAGAAAGTCCCTTGCCTTCCCCCTGGGACAAACCCGCACCAGAAGTAATCGAATGCCCGCGCGCCAATGCTGCGGGGCTTTCCAAGACCCAGCTGAGTGAGCTCTTCCAGGGGATGCCCGCCTATCGCGCCACCCAAATTTTCGAAGGGCTCTACAAACATCGCTGGACGACGTGGGATTCCTTCACGAGTCTTTCGAAGGCCCTGCGCGAACGGCTTCAGGTCGAAGTCGACTTGATGTGGCCCGAGATCGTTGAATTCGTGCGCAGTGAGGATGGAAGTACCAAACATGCCTTTCGACTGGCAGATGGCAAGCTCATTGAGGGTGTTCACATGCCCTACGATGGCCGCACGACGCTATGCCTTTCCAGCCAAGTGGGCTGCGCAATGGGCTGCACCTTCTGTGCTACAGGACAAATGGGGATCGTGCGAAATCTCTCTGCGGCGGAAATCGTAGGCCAAGTGATAGCTATGCTCAACGCTCACAACCACCCCGAAGGTTTGCCCGTAAACCTCGTGTTCATGGGCATGGGCGAGCCCATGCACAATCTGGATCATGTTATGGCAGCCTTCGCGCTGCTTACGGATCCATCCGGTCTGGCCATTCCGCCGCGTCGGATAACGATGAGTACCTGTGGTTTGGTTACAGGCATCGAAAAATTGGCTCGGTTCCCCAAACGCCCGCGTCTGGCCATTAGCCTCAATGGCACCACAGATCGGTACCGTTCGCAGATCATGCCCGTGAATCGTGTCTGGAATTTATTGGCTCTAAGCAACGCCCTTCGTGCCTTTCCGGTTGAAAAAGGCGAACACATCACTCTCGAATATGTCCTGCTGAAAGGAATCACGGACAGCATGGATGATGCACGGCGCCTAGTCGCCTTTGCCCGTCAATTCCCAAGCAAAATAAATTTGATCCCGTTCAATAGTCACGAGGCCGAGGCCGAAGCAGGAGCAGAGGCCCACCATCGCGCGAAGCGCGGTGGCCCGGCGGGCGCGGCCCAGGAAGGGCCGCGTGATGAAGAAGCAGGAGCGGAGGCCCACCATCGCGCGAAGCGCGGTGGCCCGCAGGGCGCGGCCCAGGACGGGCCGCGTGATGAAGGAGCAGGAGCGGAGGCCCACCATCGCGCGAAGCGCGGTGGCCCGCAGGGCGCGGCCCAGGACG
>JAUYES010000617.1 GCA_030691225.1 Holophaga sp.
TCTGCGCCTCGACGTGGCGCAGCGCGGCAAATTCTACTCACCGTGGGGCATTGACTATTTCGTCTTCCCGCGCCATCTCTACACCCAAGTCCCGAACTTCACCATCGGCCGCCCGGCCTGGGATAACTGGATGGTCTATCAGGCCAAGGCCGAAGGTCGGCCGGTGGTGGATCTGAGTCCTATGCTGGCCGCGGTGCACCAAAACCATGACTTCAATCATCTGCCAGGGGGGGAGGCCACGTACCGCAACGGGTCCGAGTCCTTAGCGAACCGCCAAATGGCCGGTGGCTACTTCCATCTTTTGAATCTGGAAGACGCCACCCATGTGGCGTTACAGGGGTGTGTGCGACGTCGCTGGTGGCGTTTTTCCACCAGGATTGTCACTCGCTGGGCCTTGGGCCTCACCACCCGACATCCCTGGCTGCGGGATCGCCTGCGGTCTCTGAAACGGCGCCTGCAGGGGAGGCTCAGGTGAGTGATCGGGAGCCCATTCCTTTCGTTCCGGCTGATGGAGCAACCCTGCCCCTGGATCCCAATGCCACCGTGCATCTATCGAAGATCAAACCCGCCCAGGGTCTAGCGAAATTTCCACTGCCGAATTGGGATCACTTCGAACCCTTGGCCTTCCTGGGTGAGGGCGGCATGGGCCGAGTCTTCAAGGCTCGGGATCCGCGCCTGAATCGGCTGGTGGCCCTCAAGTTCATCCGCGGCGACGACGAAGAACTGCTGCGTCGTTTCCAAGTTGAAGCCCGAAGCCAGGCCCTCATCGAGCATCCCCACGTGTGCAAGGTGTACGAGGTGGGCGAAGTGGAAGGTCAGGCCTACATCGCCATGCAATTCATCGAGGGCAAGAGCCTGGCCGATGCTCGCGCGAGCCTCAATATAGAGGAAAAGGTGACCGTGATGCTGGAGGTGGCTGAGGCCATCCACGCCGCTCATCGTCAGGGCATTATCCATCGCGATTTGAAGCCCGCCAACATCATGCTGGAGCGCTCGGAGCAGGGCCGGTGGTGGCCCTATGTCATGGATTTTGGGCTGGCCAAAGGCAATGATGGGGCGGGCATGACCCTCTCCGGTGTGGCCATGGGCACGCCGCCTTACATGCCGCCCGAGCAGGTGCTGGGACGCACGGAGGAAATCGATCGGCGCACCGATGTGTACAGCCTGGGTGCGACTCTTTACGATTTGCTGGTGGGCGAACCGCCCTTCAAGGGGCCCTCGGTTACCGAACTTTTTATTAAGGTGGTCAAGGAAGAACCTCGGCCCCTACGGGCCTTTCAGCCGAGCCTTCCCGGTGATCTCGAAACCATCGTGCTCAAGTGCCTGGAGAAGGAACCCCAGCGCCGCTACGATTCCGCCAAGGCGCTGGCCGAAGACTTGCGGCGCTTTCTGGACGGCGAGCCCATTCAGGCCCGCCCGGCCAGTGTCATCTATCGTCTGAAGAAACGACTTCGCAAGAACCGCGCCCTCAGCTCGGCCATCCTGCTTTCGGCGCTCCTAGGCTTGGGTTTTGCCGCCTGGGGCGTGCGGGCCACGCTGCGAGCCCAACGGCAAACCCAGTTGGCCAACCGCTTCGCCCTGGAGGTCAAGGCCATCGAGGACACCATGCGGGTGGCTTACTTGCGCCCTCTGCATGATGTTCGCGCCGAAAAAGCCAAAGTTCGAGCGCGCATGGAGCGGTTGCGGAATGAACTGGCTCGGCTGGGCTCCATCGGAGCAGGACCGGGGGGGCATGCCCTGGGGCTCGGCCACATGGCCATGGGCGAGATGCGGCAGGCCAGGATCACCTTCCAGGCGGCCTGGGATGCAGAGTATCGGCCCCCGCAACTGGCTCTGGCCCTGGGCCAAGCGCTGGCTGCGGAATTCGAGACGGAGCGTTTCGCGGCCTTGCAGTTGCCTAAAGAGGAACAAGAAGCGCGGCAGGTCGATCTGCGCCAACGCCTCCTGAACCCCGCCACGAATCTACTGAGCACCTACCTCGGCCGCGTTCGACAGGCTCGGATGAGTGCGCCACCGGGTTATGCCTTTGCCGGAGGGAGCACCGAAGAAACAATCGAAGGCGTGGGGTATTTGGAGGCTCTGCTGTTTCACCTCCAGGACAGGGATGACGAGGCCATCCGCAAGGCTCGGATCGCGTTCTTACAGGATCCCGGCATTTATGCCGCCAAGCGCCTGGAAGCCCAGTCCCTCATGGCTCTGGCTCAGAAGGCCCGGAATGCTGGGGATCTCACCAAGGCGGCAGCTCAGTTGGAAGAGGCAGGCCGCGCCTTGGCGGAGGCTCGAGAGCTGGCGCGCAGTGATGGTTCGCTTTGGCGGTGGGAGGCCGAACGCCGCATGGCCCTGGCGGCGCTGGGGGTTGGGCGAGATCCCTTGCCCACCACGGAGAAAGCCTACCGGTCGGGCATTGAGGCCTGTGAGCAGGCCTTGGCCTGCGACCCCGATGATACCGAGGCCATGCGTCGCGCTGCGGAGGCTTGGCATGACATGGCCACCTATCAGTTGGATGGCGGCCGGGATAACTTACCGGCCCTGGGAAAGGCCAAGGCGCTTCTGGATCAAGCCTTGGTTCTGAAAGGCGGAGAAGGCGAGCTTTGGTACCTGTTGGGTAGGGTGAGTTATGCCATGGCGCGTGCCCAAGATTTTCGCGGAATAGGCAGCGTGGAAGCCTACGTTCAAGCCGTTCGTGCCTACCAGGAGGCCCAGACTCGGGGGCGCGAGGCCTCGGAACGAAGCGCTCTGGCTTGTCTCTTCAAAGCCTTCTTTCAGGATGCCCATGGCCTGGATCCGGGGCCTGCGCTGCTGGAAGCCGAAACGCTCATTCGGCGGGCGCGTCAGTTTCGCGAAGATCGCTTCAGCCTCAACACCATGGGGCTGGTGCTGGGGGCCTTGGGACGCTGGCGCATGGCTCAGGGCGAATCGGCAGAGGCACTGCTGGCCGAAGCGCGAACCTGCTTCAAAACGGGCTATGAGCGCTATCACGCCTTTGCCAGTCTGCGGAATCTGGCCGATATCTGGAGATTAGAGGCTCTGCGGGAAACTACTGCAGGTCGCGACCCAGGCCCCTCGATCGAAACGGCTCGGACCACGATCCTGGAGGCCTTGCGGATAGGCCCAACCTACTACCTGTCCCATCTCACGCTGGGTGAGGTGCATCTGCTGCGGGCTCGAGCTACCTCGGAGGATCGAGTCAAGGACCTTCAAGGGGCTCAGCAGGCCTTGGAGCGCGCCATCCAACTGAATCCCACGGACCCTGCGGCGTACCAGCGCCTTGCGGAGGTCGGCCTGCTAAAGGTGTCTGCAGGAGACAGGGATGGTTTTCTCTTGGCGGAGGCAACCCTGGAGCGTGCTCGCACCCGGGTCGGGCAAGATGCCGGCTGGTGGACGCGCCGAGCGGATCTTCTGCGCGCCCGGGCAGAAGCGGCCAATCGGGAGGTGCGGACTCCGCTCCTGCGGCAAGGACTTGCCGCCGCCGGGCAAGCGATCGCCCTGAATCCAAGAGCAGCCGAAGCTTGGGCCTTGATGGGTGTGCTCCATGATGCGCTGAACGAACCCGAGAAGGGTCGGGCGGCCAGGGAGGAGGCCTTCAGGCTGGATGCGACCCTGAGGAGCCGTTACCCTTGGTGACGGCATCTGCCCGCCGCTATTTGTCGAGGGGGGGGTCTGCGTATTTCAAAGAAGAAACCTCGAGCGCTTTCGAGGCTGCCGCTTCTCCCGCCAGCCAGCCCGTTGAGAAGGCGATCTGAAGGTTGTAGCCGCCCGTATTCGCATCCAGATCCATCACTTCGCCCGCGAAAAAAAGGTTCTCGATCTTTTTGGAACCCATGGTCCGGGGGTCGATGTCTTTGAGGGAAACGCCACCCGCCGTGACGATGGCCTCCTCCCAACTCCCGTGGCCCGTCACCTCGAAGCGCAGTTCCTTGAGGAGGTTTATCAGTTGCTTCCGCTTCGGCGCCTTGAGCAGCGCCGTGGGTGCCGCTTGAGTGAGCCCGAGAGTCCGGCTGAACACCTCCACGAGTTGGCTGGGTAGGAGAGCCCGCAAAACGTGACCGCAGGTCTCGCTGGACTCGAGATCCCGAAGCAGCCGCGCCTCTAGTTTTGGGGGATCCAGGGCCGGTTTCAGATCGAGGGTCACTTCCACCTTCTGCCCTGCTGCCAGGGCGTGAACGATCTTGCGGCTAAGCCGGAGGACGATGGGGCCTCCAAGTCCCTTGGCCGTGAAATCGGCTTCTCCGAACTCGCTGGAATGCTTCTTTCCATCGATCCAAAGGGTCAACTGCACATTCTTGAGGTTCAGCCCGGTGGCGCCGTCAAAAACGGGACGGGTCTCGATGCTGACCAGCGATGGTTGGAGGGGTGCGAGCCGATGTCCGGTGGCTTCGGCAAAGTGATAACCATCCCCCGTGGAGCCCGTGGCGGGGTAGGACTTTCCTCCGGTGGCAACGATGGCGCATTGGGCTTCGATTTTCTCCGAGAGGCCCGAAGGCATGCGCGTGACGAGGAGGCCAGCGAAGGCACCCTCCTCGATCATCACGCTCTCAACCTTGGCATGGCGGGTGATGGTGAC
>JAUYES010000622.1 GCA_030691225.1 Holophaga sp.
AAACTCATCGAGAATCAGGAAGCCGCCGCCCGCGCCGCCGATATGGTGACGGAAATCTACACCATGGAATCCGTGGTCGTCCGCGCGAACAAGATGTTGGCCACCGGCCACCGCTGGGCCGATCTGGCCAAGGATGTTGCCTTGGTTTTCGTAAACGAAGGCTGCGGCAAGGTACAGAATCTCGCCCGCTTGCTGCTGGCCGAAGTGCTGGAAAACGAAGCACTGGAAACGGCCATGGCCGATCTGCAGGCCTTTGATCTCTACATCCCCGTTGCCGGGGCCAAACTTCGCGATAGCATCGCCACGCAGCTCATCGAAAAGGGTGGCTATCCCATCGAGCATTTCTGATTGCGGTTGGATTCATATGAAAAGGGCCTCGGAATCGAGGCCCTTTTCATATTTGGTTTTACTGACTAGCGACCTCGGGGGCGTTCCACGGGTCGTGATTGGCTCGGAGGAGGAGCGGAGGGAGGCGGCGAATAGGGACGCTCCTGGCGGGTTTCCCGTGGCATTTCCCTCGGGGTTTCGCGAGGTGCGGGACGTTCCTGCCTTATTTCTCTTGGGGTTTCCCGAGGCGCGGGACGTTCAACTTCTCTGGGGCGCTCTTCACGAACTCGCTCTCGGGGAGGCGCGGGCTGCTCAATTTGGCGAGGTTGCTCTTCGCGGGGGCGCTCACGGGATGGCTCAGGACGCTCCGTAGGCCGGTGCATCTCTTCCCGGACACGCTCTCGTGGGGTGGGGCGCTCTGTTTCCCGAGGTTGGCCACCTCGCTCACCCGTGGGGGTGGTTTCGCGGGGCAGTGGGCGATCAGGGCGGTTGGGCACTTCGCGAGGCGTGGAGGTATCAGGCGGGATCGGGCGGCTTTCGCGGATCACCGAACGACCGGGGGTCGTACGAGTGCGATCTTCGAAGGGCATGGGAAGCGGACGGCCTCCCGATGGGGTTTCCGGCCTGCCTTGAGTGGGGATTTCCCTTCGCTGAATGGAGCGACCCGTGGCTGCCTGGGCTTGGCGGTCGTAGGTCTGCACGCGTTCGCGCATCAAGGGGCGCTGGGCTACTACGCGCTGAAGCTGGGTGGGGTTGGATAATTCGGCTCGGGTTACAACCAAGGGTCCTCGCTGCCAAGGTGCCGCAAGGGGCCGCCCCGACATGCCGGTACCGGTCCACGAAGAAGCTCCGGTCCCACGGTTGAAGGTGCGCAACACATTCACATCGGAGTAGATATGGCGGTTCAATCGGTGTTGGCCAACATGGGAGTAGTTGACGATATTCCAGCAATGACCGCCGCCCCACCCACCGTAGCCCCACGTGCAGGGAGCATTCCAATAACCCATGGGGGCCCAACCAAAGAAGGTGTCGAAGGTGTTCCAGGCTACCCAAGCCGGGCTGTAATAGATGCCGGGGATCCAATACCAACCATGCCGGGCACCCCAGCCCCAGCGGCCATGGTGATGGGTGACATAGCCCCAAGGTTCATCGGCGATCCAGGTCATGCCGCCACCGTAGGCACCCCAACGGCCTTGCCAGTAGGGTCGCCATTCGGCGCTGAGGCCACGGGGTTGCCAGCACCAACTGCTGGTTTCATCGACATAGATCCAGTCGCCGTTATCGTCCAAATCATCGGCAAAGGCATTGATTTCACGGGGAATATATTGATTCCCACGAGCTGATCGGCGAGTTCGAAACTGATCGGAACACCAATCATCGAAGGAATCTGAATCATAGGTGTTGAAACTGCGGATGCGGTCGAGACGATCCTGGTTTCCATAGACCGTTAGGCGGTTGCCGGCCGTGAGGGTGGTGCGATCCACGGCGTTGCTAAAGTGAGCGCGGCCACGAAGAACGCGCACTTGCAGGCTGTGATCCCGATCCATTTCGCACGAAATGCTGGTGCCATCTGCCAATGAAACCGTGCCGGAAGTGGTATCAATGCGAATGCGGGCATCGCTTTGGCTACCCATGGCGATGCGGATTCGCCCGTAGTCGAGTCGGAGGAGCACTTGGCGTTCACCCTTCCGATCGGTGAACAGCGCGGCGACTTGGAAACGCGTTGCGCCGGCAAAGGCTATGCGAGTGCCATCACCGAGTTGCAGGACGCCACGACCGCGGCTTTCTACCACATCGCCTTCGGCGATCGGAATGCCTCGGGTCAGTGATTCTTCGAGGTCCCCCTTGGTGATGCGTACATCGCCTTCAACGACTTTCACTTGGGCGTAGCGCTCGGGGCTTTCCCCCATGTAGTCATCCTGTTCCAAGGCAGACTGGGCAGGAACCTGCGCCTGAGCGGTCGTCAGGATGGCCACCGGAGCCAGCAGCAGGGCAATGCTCGTGCGATTGAGGTCGAACAAACGCGTGTTCATGGTGTCCTCCATTTAGTTAGATGCTTGCTTCGGGGCTAAGTATTCAAGGCCGGAGTAGAACGTCTCGATTGAGTAGGCCAATCCCGTGCCAACCTCTAGGAATTGGGGAAAGGCACGAGCGCTGTGCCCGGTTTCTCGGGTTTTGGCGCCGACCCTAGGGCGATGAACTGAGGCAGAAGACTGAGCCAGGGCAAGGACCAATAGCTTCGAAGGCGGGATGTTTCGGGGGTGTTTTGCACGACCCACAGGGCATCCGGGAGAAAGACCAATTCCAACCCGGTACCGGTAGGCAGGGCTAAATAGGCGATGCGGGTTGTTGCAGGATGCACCACAGTCAGAATGCGTTCTTCATCATCCAGGATCCAGAGCAGTCCCTGAAGACCGGGCCGAAAATCGACTTGGCCCAGGGGAAGTCCGCCGATGCCCTGGGAGAGGGGAGTCCGGTCTGGGAACCCCCAGGTTCCCGAAGTTGCACCGATTGGAATCCCACCATCCCGCCAAACCCGGATAGGCCGACCCCGCAGGCCCGTTCGAAGCCAGACAATCCCCCGAGCATCCAGGATTTTTAGGCCGCCTCCCGAGTCCAAAATCACGCGCATAGGGCCCGAGGATGGCTGCTGGGAACCTGTGGTGGCTGTTGGTCCGACGGGTGCGCTTCGCCAAGGCAAGGTAGGCGCATGCGCCCCAGGAAGAGAGGGTTTCTGTGCGGGGGCCAGGTTTGTTGCGTCCTGGGCGGCCAGACTGGCCGCAATTAGCAGGATGGCGCCCAGCCGCATAGGTCCTCCAGATTCCGGGTGGTGCGATCCGCCAAGGCTTCAAAGGAAAGGCCTCGAAGCCGGGCCAGATGCTGGGCCACAAAGGTGACGAATGCAGGTTCGTTGGTCTTGCCTCGATGAGGCGCGGGGGCAAGATAGGGTGAATCCGTTTCCACCAGGATTCGATCCAGGGGAGCCCAGGCTGCAACAGCCTGAATCGCTTCGGCCTTCTTAAAA
>JAUYES010000627.1 GCA_030691225.1 Holophaga sp.
AGTCCTCCATCCTGGCTCTCCAGGCTAGGCACCATCGGGCTAACCACAAGAGAAATCGTCTGTTTCTAATGTAATTTTAAGAATCTTATCCCAGCTATTCCGTCGTGATTTCCGGCCTGCCCAGGCCCAAGGCGGTCAGCATGGCCCAATTCATGTGAAATGCGGTAACTGATGCCCCATCGAGGAGACTTGGTTTTGAGGGAATATGGACAAGCTCAAGAGGTGGCTATGGCTGGCGTGCAGTGCTCAGAGGTATCAGGCGACCCGATACGCCGCTTATTCACGCAATGGCGTGCAGATCCTGGTGCTACCTACCAAAGTTGGTTTCTCTGGGAGGAGCGCCTGAAGAACTTCCGCTCTATTCGTAGAGGGATTTCCGCAGTCGTCTCTGAAATCGAGGCTGGCACCTTCGGCAATGTCTACAGGGGTTCCTCACTGGAGACGGTGGTCGGTTCTATCGCGGAACAGCGGCAAATTTTCAAGGGTGCGGACCACGCCTTCCTATGGAAACCCAAGCTCCGTATTCCAGATATCTATGAGAACCGCGAAAATCAGCTTTCCTTTGGGCGGTTTCTTCAATCCTGCATGTGCAGTACGAGTGAAACGCAGGTCATCAACGCGATTCAGACCCTCGATCGTGAGGCCATCAAAGGGCTCGGACCCGCAGCAGCCAACCTTCTCTACTTCCTTCACCCCACCCTTATGCCGCCCTTCAACACGGCGATCGTGAGAGGCTACAACGCCCTTTGCGGTGCGAACGTAAAGCTTGGGCGTTGGGATGAATACCTCGCCATGCGCCGGGGAGTTCTGGCCCTTAACGAGAAATACAGAGACGTTTTTTCCAACGACCTTGGGGCGGTTGCCGGGGTGTTGTTCGACATCGGGTCGGGTCGCTATTCCGCGCCACCTGGAGAGGCGGCGCTGGCGAAATGGGAAGCTGACTTGGCCCATGTCCGGGAGGAGGCCCATCAGGCAAGTAAGGTGATGCGCGCGGCCCAGGAGGGCGACCGCACTCATGCTGAGATTCAGGGATGGTTGCGCGACCTTGGGAGGGCACTTGGATACGACGTGTGGGTGGCGAGTAATGACCGGAATCGCCCCTATAACGGAGGACGCCTTGCGGACGGTTGCTGCGAATGCCTTCCGTCTGCGATGGAGAACACCCCAGCCGTAGACGCGATTCGGTTGATCGATGTCCTGTGGATCGAGGCTGTGGCTGGACGCGTGGCCGCGGCCTTCGAGGTCGAACACACAACCTCGATCTACTCTGGAATCGTGCGGATGTTAGATCTGGCTCTGGGGTTGCCAGAGCAGCCTGCACACGCTCTATTCCTGGTTGCTCCGGATGCCAGAGAAGGCGATGTGCGGACCCAACTCTCGCGACCGGCCTTCAGCAGGGTCACGGACCTCAACGTGCGTTTTATCGCATACAGCGAATTGGAATCCAATCGCGAGGCTATCGCTCGGTTCGGTCATGGAATGAAGGCCATCGAAGCAATTGCCCGGCGTCTATAGATAACGGATCCGGTGAGGTTCTTCACGCATCTTAAAGTTGGCGGAGGGCCTGAAGCAGGTCCGCCTTCAAGTCCTCTACTCCCTCGATCCCGACCGAGAGGCGCACGAGGCCCTCGGTGATTCCGAGACGGTCGCGGCGTTCTTTGGGCACGGATCCATGGGTCATGCGAATCGGTTGAGAGGCCAGGCTTTCCACGCCGCCCAGACTTTCCGCCAGCGCGAAGAGCTTCAGGGAGGACAGGAATCGCCGTGCTGCGGCATCGCCGCCCTTTAGGGTGAGGGAGATCATGCCGCCGAAAGCCTTCATCTGCCTCGCCGCGAGGGCGTGATCGGGATGGCTAGGAAGGCCGGGGTAGATGACGCGCTCGATGCCTTCCTGGGACTGGAGCCACTCGGCGAGGGTCATGGCGTTGCGGCAATGGCGTTCCATGCGGATGGCCAGAGTCTTCAGTCCCCTCAGGGCGAGGAAACAATCGAAGGGGCCGGGGATGGAACCTACAGCGTTCTGGAGGAAGGCCAGGCGTGACGCGAGGTCCGCGCGCGGGGTATCCCGCCCGACGATCACGGCCCCGCCCACCATGTCCGAATGGCCGTTCAGGTACTTGGTCGTGGAATGCAAAACGAGATCCGCCCCCAGGGCGAGCGGCTGCTGCAACCAGGGAGTCGCGAAGGTGTTGTCCACCACAAGGATCAGGCCGTGGGTCCGGGAGAATTCCACCAGGGCTGGCAAATCGTACACGCGAAGCGTGGGATTGGTCGGGCTTTCGACCCAGAGCATCCGCGTGTTGGGCCGCAGGGCGTGCTTCATCCCCTCCAGATCGTGGAGGTCCAGGAAGGTGGTCTGGAGGTTGGCAGATCGGGCCCGGACTTGTTCGAACAAGCGTCCCGTTCCCCCGTACAGATCCTCGCCCGCGATCAGATGGCTCCCGCCCTCCAGCAGTTCGAGCACCGTGGCGGCGGCGGCGAGGCCGGAGCTGAAGGCGAAGGCTTGGGCTCCGCCTTCGAGTTCCACCAGGGCGTTTTCGAAGGCCGTCCGCGTCGGGTTCTGGCTCCGGGCGTACTCGTAGCCCTTGTGGACGCCGGGGGCTTCCTGGACATAGGTGGAGGTCGCGAAGATCGGGGGCATGATGGCTCCCGTCGCCGGTTCAGGTGCCTGGCCTCCATGGATCACGAGGGATTCGAAGCTGAGGTGCGGGGTGGTGGCGTTCAACGGTTCTCCTTGGGATGAATGGCGAGATCGAGGGGCGCGATCAGTCCGAAAGGCTGGCCCTGGTGGGTGAGGAGGGCGATGGGGCTGTGTTCCAGAAGGTTGACGAGGGCCTTGAAATCCCTGCCGGAATCCAGCATGGGCACTTCTGGGGCCACAAGGTGTTCGGCCCTTCTCGTCAGAGCTTTCGGGTCCGAATTGATCGAGAGCAGGAAGCGGGTGGACTCGATCATCCCGATCGGTTCCATTCCCTGGAATACGGGCAGGCTGGGCAGGCCGGTCGCCTCGAAGCGCTTCAGGACGGCCAGGCCAAGATCCTCCGCCACGGTCATGGGGGCCGTCCCATCCTGGAAGCGGCGTACGGCGAAGTCCCGCAGATCCCCGAACCGTTCCGCGCCATCCCAACCGCGACGCCGCATCCAGACCGGGCTGTAGACCTTCGATAGGTAGCGGGTTCCCGTATCGCAGACGAAAGTCACGACCCGTTTCGGGGTCGTCTGCTCGCGGCAGTATCTCAAGGCAGCGGCCAGAAGCGTTCCCGTGGACGAGCCCGCGAGGATGCCCTCCGCTTCCAGCAGCAAGCGGGCAGCCTGGAAGCTTTCCTGATCCCCGATGGCATAGGCTCTGCTGACCAACCCGAAATCCGCCTGGGGCGGAAGGTAGTCCTCGCCGATGCCTTCCACGGCCCAACTCCCGGCCTCCGGCACATGGCCCTCCCGGATCCAGGGTGCCAGGACGGAACCCTCGGGATCGGCGAGCACCATCGCCACGGGAAGGCTCCGCCCTCGGAAGCAGTGGGTGAGGCCCGCGAGGGTGCCCCCGGAGCCGACCCCGCACACCACGGCATCGAGGTTTCCACCCATCTGAGCGAGGATCTCGGGGCCGGTGGTCTCCTCGTGCGCCTTTGGGTTGGCGGGATTGGTGAACTGGTCGGTGTAGAAGGCTCCAGGGACGGAGGCCGCCAGGCGCGCCGCCACATTCTGGTAGTAGTCCGGATGGTCCTTGCCGACATCCGAGCGCGTGAGGTGGATCTCCGCTCCGAGCGCCCGGAGCTGAAGCACCTTCTCCTCGGCCATCTTGTCCGGGACGACCAGCACGACGGGGTACCCCTTGGCCCGCCCCACGAGGGCCAGGCCGAGTCCGGTATTCCCGGCGGTCGCCTCGACCAGGGTGCCACCCGGCTTTAGGCGCCCGTCCCGTTCGGCCTCCTGGATGATGCTCAGGGCGATCCGGTCCTTGATCGATCCTCCGGGATTCTGGTTTTCCAGTTTCAGAAACAATTCGCACGGACCCGTGTCGATCCGACTCACCCGGAGCATCGGGGTATTTCCGATTGTTTCAAGCACGGAGGTGGCAATAGCTGGAGGCATGTTTCGGCTCCTCGGAATCATGGATGGCCCACGACCACATAGGCCGGGGGAAGGTTGCGCCAGATGGGGCCGATCACCCGCACCCTTCGGAAGTGCTCTCGAAAGGTGGGGAGCAGCCTCAGGCCGTACTGGAAGGCGATGAAACGCCCGGTGGGAGACAGCGATCTCCGGGCGCTTGAAAGGACTGCGTCCCGTGCAGGGGCCGGGATGGACTGGAAAGGGATTCCCGAGACGATGGAATCCGCTCCATCCCACCCCATGGCCGATAGCCAGCCATCGAGGTGGGACGCATCGCCGACCTGGACGGTGAGCCTCGGATCCCGCAGATTCTGCTGAAGGTGCGCCGCGATCCCTTCATCTAGCTCGAGGGCCAGGATGCGTCCCGCCGGACCCAGGCCGTTCAGGAGGTGGCGCGTGATGCTGCCGGACCCAGGGCCGAGTTCAACAATGGTGTGTCCGCGCACCATGCGAGCCATGACGTGGCCAAGGGCGGAACCGCTCGGAAGGATGGCCCCGAAGCGCCTCGGGGAGGCCATCGCCTGTCGAGCGAAAAGAAACGGGTCAATCCATTGGTTTCGAAAGGGGGCCACGTCTGCCGTGGCGAATGATCGGGCGGAATCCATTGCCTGCTCCTGTCGTTGCGCGTTGAGTCCCGAGGGCGAACCTGGACAAACAGCGACAACAACAAGGGCGATGCCCCCGCCGGATCATGGGCAGGGCGGAAGACAGTGCGATGGCATTCGAGACCATGGAATTTCCTCAGATTGTGCAGACGCGCAGGACCTCAACCGGACCAAGCATCAACACATCTGGAACATGGACTCCTCCAAAGACGAC
>JAUYES010000638.1 GCA_030691225.1 Holophaga sp.
TTCTCCAACTAAAAAATCGGGGCCAAATAGGCCCCGATTTTTTTAGCGATGCTCGATGAGTTCCTCGGTCTTATAACGAACCTTGGGCACGGCGGCGTATTTGTCATCAAGGGCACGATAGCCGGCAGGGCAGGCGCAAACCGTGGCCCAGGGCGTATCGCCAAGACCAAGGATTTCGTCGTATTTGGCCGGATCCAAGCCCTCCATGGGGCAAGTATCCACGCCCAGGAGGGCGGCCGAGGTCATGAAATTGCCGAGGGCGATGTAGACCTGACGGGTGGCCCACTCATTGATGATTTTGGAACGCGGACCCTCCGCCAAATCACCCACCATGTAGCCGCGATACATCGCCAGCGATTCCCGCGTTACGCCCCGCACCTCGGCCATGCGGTCCACGAAATGCTCGATCTCAGGCAGGCCCAGGTTCTTTTTCACCAGGAAGACCACGTGATGAGAACAATCCTCCACCTGGGCTTGGTTCCAGGAAACCGGCCGCAACTTTGCCTTGAGTTCAGGGTCCGTGATGACCAGGAACTTCCAGGGTTGCAGGCCGTAGGAACTGGGCGTGAGCACTAGGCTCTCTTCCAAGGCGGCCCAGGTGATGGGATCGATGCGCTTGGTCGCATCGAACTTCTTCGTGGCGTAACGCCATTTCAACTGCTGGGTAAGGGTAGTTCCAGGGATGGGGCTCATAGTCTCCTTAGGGTTCGAACTCCGCCTTCAACTGCAACCCCTTATCGTAGTGAGCCAAGGGGTGGAAGGGGACGCGCTCTCTGGTTTCGATGCCGGAAAGGACTTCCGCGTACCGATTTAAGACTTTCGTGCGGGAATCCTGATCTTGGTGGGCCGGACCCCACGCCACGAAGGGATCCAGCACGTCAAACCCGCAGAAGAAAAGGATGCCGTGCTGAATGGGAAACAACACCTTCTCCATGGAACCGTTGATGCCCCGCTCCAAATAGGAGGCCTCGGGACCGCCCGTCGTGACGGCCAGCATCGCCCGCTTGCCCTTTAATCCGCCCTCGTCGTACCACTTGCCGCCGCCGTAGGCAAAGCCCATGGTCATCACGCGATCCACCCAGCCCTTCATGATGGCGGGCATGGAGAACCACCAAAGGGGAAACTGGAGGATCAGCAGATCGCAGTCCTTCAATTTTTCCTGCTCGTCCAAAATATCGTGGGCCAGGGTGCCAAGGGTCGAGGCGGCCTGCTCCTCGAATTGTCGCTTGAGATAATGACGATCGCGGCGTTCCAGGAAATCATCGCCATCGGCGACGGCCTTGAAGGTCATTCGATAGAGATCCGACACAACCACGCTGTGCCCGGCGGCCTCGAAGGTCTTGATGGCCGTATTCTTCATGGCCGCGTTGAAGGAATGCGGTTCCTCGTGGGCGTAGACGAGCAGCACCTTCATGGCAGACCTCCAAGAAATGGGAATGCCCTAGAATGCCTGGACTCGCGCCAAGTGGGATGGAAATTTCAGACTATTTTTTAGGGAAAGACTCGAAGTCCAGGGGCGTATCCACATCCAAGGCACCTTCGGGAAACAGAACTTCCGAAACTGCCGGCCCCAGTAGCAACCCTCGCGCCCCTTTATCCCCCGACAGGGCTTGCAGTTTGGCGAACCAAGACCTGGGAACAAGGGCGGGAACACCGCGCACCCCTGAATACACCGAAGCAATCACTCGAGCCTGCCCTTCCTCATGGAGGTGCAGAAGTGCCTGCAAGTGCTCTACTGAAAGGGCCGGCTGATCGCAGACCAGCAGAAGCACCGCCTCGGCCGGTTGCGGCAGCGCACCCATACCCGCACGGATCGAAGCCCCCATGCCCTCTTCCCATTCCGGGTTGGAAACCACCTGAACCTCGAGGCTCCCCAAGGCCTGCCGACTCACCTCGGCAGCAGCTCCAACTACGACGATCACCGGCGAAAAGCCAGCCTCCAAGGCCACTCGCGCCGCGCGGTGAAGCAGGGTTTCCCCCTCCCACAGCAACACTTGTTTGGGGGTGCCCAAACGCCGGGAAGCCCCGGCCGCAAGGAGGATGGCCGGAACGGGCATCAATGGATGGCGGCCTGACGATCCCGGAGATGACCACCGGAACGACCGGCCAGCACGGCTTGGATTTCCGCCAGGATGGCGAGGGCGATGCCCTCCGGCGCCTCGGCCCCCAGATCCAAACCCACCGGGAAGTAGAAGCGTTCGCGCATGGCCTCAGTCATCTCGAAACCTTCGGCTTCCAGTTCCCCCAGCATCTTCTGGCTCCGCTTCCGGTTCCCCTGTAGCCCCACGAAGGCCGCTCCGCTCTTTAAGAAATAAGCCAGAGCCTCCTTGTCCTTGGGATAGACATGGCTAAGTACCACCGCCGCGCTCAGGCGATCCAAGACCAGTTGCGCCATGGTTTCACTTGGGTGTCCCGCCCGCACATGCTCGGCCTCGGGAAACCGCTCAGAAGTCGCCAAGGCTGGGCGATGATCCAGGATTTCGATCTGCCATCCCAACTGGCTGGCCATAGTCGCCAGGATTCGGCCCGGCTCACCGGCTCCATAGATCCAAAGCGCCATGGGCGGAATCAGGGGCTCCACCAGGAGATCGATTTCGCCTCCTGGAACCTGAAAGATCTGCCGACGGGGAGAGGAATCTTCCCGCGCGGCGATACAGACCCGGCCCAGTTCGATCGACAACGTAGGATCCATGGGCAATAGACCATGGTTGCGATCGTCATAGGAAAAGCGGTCCCCCAGGGCAAAGGCAACCTCGCCCTTGGTAGCCACCACCGTGGCCAAGGCGCAGGTGCGGCGGCGCTCCAATTGTTGCGTACAGAAATGCACCCACGGCAGAGGGCGCCCGGGCAGCATGGGTTCAAGCAAAAGGTCAGCCTTGCCTTCGCAGCCCATGCCGGTGCCCCAGACCAAATCCAATTCACTGCCCAGGTCGTACTGCACGAGCTGAGCTTGACCCAAATCCAGCACCTGCTGAACCCGAGCCTGCAGGTCGGCTTCCAGACAACCGGCGCTCACATTGCCGAGATTGGGGCCTTTGGCCGCCATCAGCAGTCGCGCACCGGGTTTGCGGTACGAAGACCCGCTCACGCCCACCAACGTTGCCAGAACTGCAGGCTCTTTCAGTTCCCTTAAATGCCTGAACATGCGAATGGTATTCGTCATAGAACCCTCAACCGATCTTCGAGGGTAGCAGGGGCAAACAGCGGATCCGGTCGCCTTGGAATCTCCGGCGTTGAATTCCCGCGATAGGGCGATTTCTGGCACAACCATCGCACGTGCTCCCTGCCCTGTCGGGAGTCCGTCTTGATGCGAAAACTACTGCTAACTCTTGCAATTATTGGTATCACAGCCTTTGGCGCCCATGCCCAGGCTCCAACCCCCGGTCCCTCCGAAAAGGAATTGCAGCAACCCCTGGTCCTGGATGACGTAAAACCGACGCAAAACCAGCCCGTGCGATCCGAAGCCTCCGGCTGGCGGGCCATCGGTTCCACCCTGTTTGTGCTGGTGCTGGCGGGCGGCGCCCTCTGGGCTTTCCGTAAATACGGCGTCAAGCGCCTCCCGGGCAGCGGTGGCGGGCGACTGAAGGTCGAAGAAACCCTGGCCCTGGGTGATCGCCGTTTTGTGTCCATACTCCGGGCCGATGATGAGCATTTCCTGCTGGCCCTTGGCCCCCAGGGCATCACCCTGTTGGCGCGCCTGGATGGAGTGGAAACAGCCCCACCGGCCAGTTTTGTCGAAGCCCTGGAACACCACGTGGAAGTGACCCGGCCCACCTCCATGCGCGATGTCGAAGCCATGATAAAGGGCGAAAGATCATGAAACGGTTACTTCGCCTCCTGCCCTTATTTCTGATCCTAGCCGCTGGAGTTGCCCTTCAGGCCCAGGCGGCACCTTCGGGTCTCCCTTCGGTCACCATCGATTTCGGCAAAACGCCCCAAGGCCCTGCCCTCAGTTCCACCATGCAGGCCGTGCTTTTGCTGACGGTCCTCACGCTGGCCCCCACCATCCTGGTAACCACCACCTGCTTTACCCGCATGATCGTGGTGCTCGGTTTTCTGCGCCAGGGTCTAGGCACGCAGCAGACACCCTCCAATCAGGTGATGTTGAGCCTAGCCTTGGTCCTCACCTTCTTTGTCATGGCGCCCGTGGGTCGGGAAATCAATCAGACCGTGCTGATGCCCTTGAATCGCAGCGAGTTGACCGTCGATCAGGCCTTGGCACGAACCGCCGCGCCGCTGAAGGTCTTCATGCTCAAACACACGCGCAAAAAGGATATTCAACTCTTCCTCTCCATCGCCAAGGCCCCGGCGCCCCAGACCAAGGCTGATGTGCCCTTGGAAGTGCTCGTGCCCGCGTTCCTGATCAGCGAACTGAAGACCTCCTTCGAAATCGGCTTCATGATCTTCTTGCCCTTCTTAATCGTGGACATGGTGGTGGCCTCGATCCTCCTCAGCATGGGCATGATGATGCTGCCGCCCGTGGTGATCGCCCTGCCCTTTAAGTTGTTGCTGTTCGTGATGGTCGACGGCTGGTATCTCATCATCGG
>JAUYES010000645.1 GCA_030691225.1 Holophaga sp.
AAAAACAAATGCCGATTTTTGTGAGCCAAAAGGCTTGGCGTTGGCTTTGCCAAAAATCTATCTAGGGAGGGAAAATATATGAAAATTCGTAGTCCAAAAACATTAGCGCTGTCCACGGCATTTCTACTAGTTGCCTTGGCCACAGGCTGCAGTGGGAATCGAGATCCGATTCTCGGCGGAGGCGGCAACATCAATCCTCCCCCCACGGTGATTAGCACAACCCCGGCGAACAATGCCACCGGCGTGCCGGTCAATACGACTGCCATCACCGCGACTTTTAGCGAGCCCATGGCCCCAATCACCGGGGGAGCCACGTTTACCCTGGTCGGGGCCGGCATCGGCACGACGCCCACGGGCACCGTGGCGCTGGATGCCACCAACCGCATCGCTACCTTTACCTTCACGGCCGGCACCACGCTGGCTCCTACCACCGTCTTCACCGCCACCATCACCGGTGCCAGAAGCCTTGCCACGGGCGTGGCCATGGTGAGCCCCCACGTTTGGAGCTTCACCACGGGTGCAGTTCCTGACACGATTCGGCCTCGCGTGACCCTCACCGCCCCGGTGACGACGATCCCTGGCCCAACCGCGGCCGTGCCCATCAATACCGCCATCACAGCTGCTTTTACGGAAGACATGGCGCCCGCCACGCTGACCGGTACCAGCTTTCTGCTGACTGGCCCTGGTGTTACCCCCGTCACCGGTGTGGTGACCTACGCTTCCCGAATCGCAACCTTCACGCCTAGCGCTGTGTTGCTTTCCAGCACGACGTACACCGCCACACTCACGGTCGCGGCCACGGACCTTGCGGGGCATGCTCTGGGGGGTAATCAGGCCGCCTTGCCCGCCTCCAGCAACTATGTTTGGACCTTTACGACCAGTCTGGCGCCGGATACTACTCGGCCCCGCGTAACACTCACCGTGCCGGTCACCACCATTCCTGGCCCAACGGCCAATGTGGCCACCAACACGGCGATCAGCGCCGCGTTTACGGAAGATATGGCTCCTGCCACTTTTACGGCTGCTTCCTTCACCTTGACCGGACCTGGCGTAACGCCTGTGGCGGGTGGTGTCACCTACGCTTCACGCGTTGCCGTATTTACTCCATTGGCCCTGCTCGCCGCCAACACGACCTATACCGCAACGGTCACCACGGCGGTCACGGATCTGGCTGGTAATGCTCTGGCCGGCAATCAGGCTGCTTTGCCTGCCGCCAGCAATTACGTGTGGACATTTACCACAGCGGCTCCCTTGGATGTCACGGCACCAACCGTGACGCTTACCAACCCGATCGACCTCGCCACGAATGTGGCTCTCAATACCGCCGTGAATGCCACCTTCAGTGAAGCCATGGATCCTCTTACGATTTCCTTGGCGACCTTCACCTTGCAGGCCAGTGGCCCTCCCTTGGGCGATGCGCTGCTCGGATCCGTTGTTTACGATCCGCTAACCTTCATGGCGACGTTCACCCCTTCGGCTCCTCTCGCTCCCAGCACTTCCTACACCGCAACCGTTGTTGGCGCCAAGGATTTGGCTGGCAATAACCTGGTTCCTGGTCTCGTTCCTAATCCCTGGACCTTCACGACTGGCACTGGCGTTGCGCCTGGCGCTATCGTTCTAGGTTCGGCGGGCGCCTATGGGATCATGGCCACCTCGGCCATTACCAACACCGGTGCTGCCACCATGATCAACGGGGATGTTTCCCTGGATCCTGGCACTTCCTGCGGTCTCCTGCCCGTTCAGGTGAATGGCACGATCCACATCAACGATACGGTTTCCGCTCAAGCCCGAGCTGATCTGTTAGTTGCCTATAACTTCGGCAAGAATCTGCCCCCTGGTGTGACCATCTCAGCTGGTGCGGATTTAGGCGCGCTCTACCCCGTGGGGATTCCTCCTGGAACCTACACCTCCGGTAGCACGATGTTGGTTTCGACACCGCTCGTTCTGGATGCTGGGGGCAATGCGAATGCCGTTTGGGTGTTCCAGATCGGTTCTTCGCTGACAACGAATGCCAGTATCTCCTTAGCAAACGGTGCCCAGGCTAAGAATGTGTTCTGGGTTCCCACGTTGGACGGAACGATTGGCGTTGGCACGATCTTCTACGGAACCGTCATATCGGGTCGGGATGTCACCTGTCAGACCGGTGCCGTGATCAATGGCCGAATCCTTGCCGGAGCCACGCTCGCGGGCACGATCGCCCTGGATACCAACACCGTTAATGTGCCTGCCCCCTGATCCCCATCTCATTCGCAAACACCGATTTCTGGAGAAGAAATGAAACCAAAACAAGCTTCAAGAATGTTGGGCATGGTGGCCCTTGCCTTGATCGCCAGTCCCTTTGCTGTGGCACAGGATTCAGGGTGGTATCTGGGAGGAAATGTCGGCCAGTCCAATTCAAAAATAGATGAAGAGCGAATCACGAGTGGCCTACTGGGACTTGGGTTCACCACCACTTCGTTCAAGACCTACACGCACGATACGGGCTTCAAAGTATTTGGTGGGTATCAGTTCAACAAGTATTTCGCCTTTGAAGCTGGGTACTTCGATCTCGGAAAATCCAGTTTCACTTCGGTGACCGTGCCCGCCGGGTCCTTGAACGGCGAAATCAAGCTCAACGGATTTAATTTCGACATGGTGCTCAATCTGCCATTCACCGAAAAATTCTCAGTCTTTGGGCGGCTTGGGGCCAACAATGCCAACGCGAGCGATACCTTTACGGGCACCGGATTTGTTGATGTGGTCAATCCTAATCCCAGCAAGCGTGATACGAACTACAAGTTCGGCGGCGGTCTTCAATACGATTTCACGAAGACCTTCGGCATGCGTGCGGAAGCGGAGCGCTACCGGATCAACGATGCCGTTGGAAACAAAGGCGATGTGGATCTTTTGTCGCTGGGGTTCCTGGTGCGCTTCGGCCGCAAGGCACCGGCGCCCACCACCACGCGTGTGATCGAACCGGCACCGCTGCCGCCGCCACCGGCCCCCATTGTGGTAGCCGCGCCCGTGCTGGTTGTTGTTCCCGTGCCCGTGAAGACCGAAAAATACTGCACAATCCTTGACCTTACCTTCGAAATTGATCGCGATGAAATTGAGCGCGAAGACAAGGAGAAGCTAGCCGTTATTGGTACGTTCCTGACCAAGTATCCCAACAGCACGGCCGTAATCGAAGGTCACACCGATAATG
>JAUYES010000653.1 GCA_030691225.1 Holophaga sp.
CTCTCATCCCAAGCGCCGAGCCTGGCCATCTCCCGAGTGGGAAGTTCGGTTCGAAACGCGTTCCGGTCCGTGGTGAGGTCTTCCCAAAATTCACCGCAGGGATTCAGGGCATAGATGTGCAGCGTGGTGGCTTCAAGGGGGCCAAAGGCTCGGTATATCTCCTGGTAGGCCTGGGCAACATGGCTCAAGCCAAAGGCATGAATGGCCCTAGGCATTCGCATGCCTTCGAAATGGGATTTGCGGATCAGTTCCAGCAGCGAAAAATGCCGTCCGGGCGATCCTTCCGGCAATGCCGCATCCAAAGCCTGCACAACTTCCCGCCAAAGCCGCGCCTGCCAAAGCTCCTGGACTTGGTCTGGCCCTTTGCCGCGTTTGCCCACCCGCCAAGCTTCGATCCAATCCGGCCGACTCAGTTGGTATTCCTCGAAGACCTTGGCCAGTTCCGTGGCTAATTGAATTCGCTTCAGGCCCATGCCTTTAGGCCCTAAGTAATCCCGCACAGGCTTTAAGTCCTTCTGGGCGAGCAGATCGCGGTCTCCCAGCACCCGGAGAAGGCCCACCCGCAGCAAATCGGCATCCAGGATCCCACAGGAACCATCGACCAGGAGCTCCTTCCACAACCCAGCGAGGTAGCTGAAGTGAAGGTTGGCGGCGATACCCAGGCGCCGGGCCAAGCCCAGTCGAAGGTATTCCTTCAGGTAGGGATTGGGCACCACGATGTGGATGGGCTCCCATGGCCCGTTCTCACCAGCCCGCTCCGCCTGCAACCGCTCCGCGAGGCGATCCAACAGGGCCTCGGTGCGGTTGGAATAGGTGAGTTCAAGCATGGGGATCCTGGGGTAAGGGCAGCGGCATTGACTCTCGAAGTTTGCAGGATTTTCGGGGCATCACGATAGGTGGGTTTCGGTTCGCGGAATCGATATAGTCAGAATTGAGAATCGACAGCGCAGGATTCCCAAAGGATTGCCTCGGGGTCGGCTACTGAAAGTAAAGAACTTAACTATTTGAATTTGAGCACAGAAGGCTGAAATCATGACGTTTCATATCATCTTGCACCAACCCGAAATTCCTCAAAATACCGGCAGCATTGGCAGGCTCTGCGTTTGCACGGACACGAAGCTGCATCTCGTTCACCCACTGGGCTTCGACACCTCGGATTACTACCTGCGGCGCGCAGGCCTGGACTATTGGGAAAAACTGGCTCCCACCCACTACGAGAACTGGGAGGATTTCCTGGCACGCAACCCCGCGAAACGCCTGTGGTTCACCAGCACCAAGGGCGACCGCCTCCACACCCAGGCCCAATACCAAGATGGCGATGGCTTTGTGCTGGGTCGGGAAACGAAGGGGCTGCCCGATGAAATCATCCAGGCGCATAGGAACGAATTGGTGAAGATTCCCATGCCGGGAGATTTTCATCGCAGCCTGAACCAAGCCCAAGCTGCGGCCGTGGTGTTGTATGAGGCCCTGAGGCAAACCCAGAATTGGTGAGCCGCTACCAGGGACAGTTCGAGGTCACCTGCATGCGGAAGGCCCGCTTCTCCAGGGTCAGTTCGGCTCGGTCCCGAGCAGGTGCGGGCTCACCGTCTAGGTGCCAAGGCATAGCCGGGTCCAGATACAGGATGGCCTTGAGCAACCGACCTTCCTGGCGAAGATGGGTGCGTCCACCCTCTCTGAAAAGCTGTGGAAGTTCCGAGGCTAAATCCAAGAATCCGGGCCTTTTTAGTTTTACCCATTGCAGAATTCCATCCGTGGGGTCGGCACCCGGAGCTACCCAGAGGCCACTCCCGTACTGGGGCAGATTGGCAAAACAAAGGCTCCAGGCGGCCTCTGGCAACGGGGGATCTTGACCTTGCCAGGCGGCCTGTAGCTTTTCCTTGAGGGTCGAGGGTACCTTGGGCTCTGGCTGGGCGGCGTCCCACGTCAGCCGAGTCTCGGGGTGGTTCCGCCAAAGCTTAAGGCAGAGACGGGCGTAATTCACGAAACCGCGACCCGCCATGGCGTCGAAGCCGTGAGCCACTGCAGCTTCAAAGCCCGTGCCACAGACATTGAGAAAAGGTACCCCATCCAGCCGTGGCAGATCCATGCGAAGCTCACGGCCTTGCAGCAGATTCATTACCGCTCCCGCCGGTTCCAAGGGCGTTCGCAACCCTCGAACCAAGCCATTGCCAGAGCCCCCTGGAATGGCCGCGAGGGCCACGGGACAGCCCGCCTCGACCAAGGCTCGACCCGCATGATGCAGCGTGCCATCGCCACCCCAGACCAGCAGTGGACCACCGGCCGCCACGGCCTGATCCAGGATGGGTGCGAAATCCCAGGGAGGGCCGAAGGGAGTGGGTTCGATGCGGTCACGCAGCTCCTGCGGCAGTCGCGCCATCAGGGCCTCGGGGTTCTTACCCTGCGTGCCGGATTTTGGGTTGAACACGAGCGGGAGTTTCATCGACCAGCCTTGAACCTTTCGGGATCCGCCACGAGTTCCAGGTCCACACCCGTCACAGGGTGCTTCAGCAAGAGCTTCCAGGCGTGCAGCCAAAGCTGGGAATCGGCTTCGCCCCGGTAGAGGCCATCGCCGACCACCGGTGCGCCGAGAAAGGCCAGGTGAACGCGAATCTGGTGCGTGCGGCCGGTTTTGGGCTCGCACACCACCCAATGTCCGGGAGCGAGTTCCCGGCATTCTTCGTCGGTGGCGGGTCGGAAGTGGGTT
>JAUYES010000237.1 GCA_030691225.1 Holophaga sp.
CCTCAGACCCGACACGCCGCCTTGGGTGCGCAGAGCCACTTCCAATAGCCCCTTTTGCGCGGTGGCATAGTGCGTTCGCAGCAGGGTGGTGAAGGCCCGATCAAAGGCCTCTTCACTGGCGATGGCCTCTTGCTTAAAGAGCCGACCGCCCTCGAAGGCGGCGTCCTGGAGCACCTGCTGGCAGAACCCGTGAATGGTGGAAATGGTAGCCCGGTCAAAGCTCAGTAGCGCCTTTTTCAGGAGTTCCACCCGTTCCGGAGTGAGCTCCCAAAAGGGTTGGCCATCAACGACCTTATCGGTGGAGAGAGCCCTCAATTCGGCCAGCTTTTCCCGAATCCGGGCCATCAATTCGAGCGTTGCCTTCTTGGTAAAGGTGACCACCAAAATTTTTTCCAACGCCACGCCCTCGAGCAGCAATTGGATCACCAGGTGTTCAAGCGTGTAGGTCTTGCCGGTGCCCGCACTGGCTTCGATCACACAATGGGACGATCCGATATGGTCCAGGAGTTTGGGTTTTGGGTAGCGGACCATCAGTTCGCCTCCCCTGTGAGAAATGGGAAGACCATGCTCAGAAAGGCTCCCAGCCGAGCCTCGGCCAAGACTCTTGGCTCCGGCGGTGGCGCGTACCGAGTGGGGTCGGGAACAGGTCCCTTGAGAGTGCTGATGGAGGAACGCCCAGACTGTTCCACGGCATCTTCCACAAAGGCCAGGATGGAATCCGCCGTCAGCTCCTGCTTTCCCCAGCCATCCAGCACCGCCTCGATGGGAAAGAGCACCGCATGGTTTCCCGTGAGCAGATCTTCGATCCAGGCCGCCAATTGGGCTTGGGCTTCTTCTTGAGTCAAGGCCGGAAACCAGAAGCAATGCTCTTGCGTGGGCTCGCTCGAACCTTTCGCTTTCTTGGGGGCTTCGAACACAAACCGGGCGCGATGATCCTCATGGGTGGGGTCCACACAGGCCAGTACCAGGTGATCGAGGAAGGCGCCGAGCGCCTTTCGGCGAATCTTGGTCATCGCCGAAGCACTGGGCGGTGGGCCTGTTTCCAGAAAGAGGGAACCGCCCAACTGCACGCGGAGATCGCCGCTCAGTTCCACCTTGCGAGGCTGCCCATCAATCGTGATGGTGAAGGCCAGCGCAGGCAAGGAATGGTCGATCAGATTCGCTTTCGAGCGGCTCGTGCCCAGACGCCAAGTGATCGGCATCGCCCCATTCGCAGAGCCACGAAGGTACTCGGACCAGGCTTGAATGGGCTTCAGGTGCTTGCCCTTTTCGACCTCGGAAAAGACCCCAAAGGGCGCCCCGCCTTCATCCTGCAAGCGCCGCACGCAGCGGTCATAAACGGCCTCAAGCCCTTCGCTTCCGCGCAAGGAAGCGAGTACCACTTCCCGTTGCAGCGACCACGCATCCAGGAATTCGCTTTCAAAAAGTTCGTCTTCCACCGAGGCCCGGTCCTCCAGATCCCGGTTGCGAAGCCCCAAACGAACGGCAGCCGCGCCCGAGAGCGGGCATTCCAGGAAGGTCTTGAGATCCTGAAGGCTGATGCGCAGGATTTCCTTTTCGCTGCTGAGCCCCGGTACCTCTGGTGTAGCAAGGGCCGACCGAAACAGGGCTCGATGTTCCAGAGCCACCTCGCCGAGACTCTGCGGCAAAACGATTCGGTGGCTCCGAGCCTCTGCACCCAGCCACAGGGCGCGTGCTTCGGCCTCTGCAATGGCCGAATAGGCCTGCAGCCTTGGCGAGACGGCATCCCCTGCAAACCATTCGGGAAAATACGCTGGGTCGAAACGACGCAGGGGATGGGTTTCCAAGAAGGGATCTCCTTGGCCAGCGGGCGCCCATTGGGGGGCGAGGTAATCGCCCACGAGGGCTCGGAATTCCTTATACAGCCCCGAGGGCTCCATGGCCTCGCCACTCAGTTCATCCAGGGCGACGTAGCTGAGCACTAGGTGATCCCGGGCCGAAAGCAGCATTTCCAGAAAAAGGTATTTCTCCTTTTCGGTCTGGCTCACATCACCCGGACGCCGGCCCTTGGCGCGAAGATCCAAGGCACTCCGGGTGGCTCGGGTGGGGAAACGGCCTTCCCCAAAACCCATGAGAAACATGGCCCGAAAGGGAATCGCCCGCATGGTGGCGGTGGTCGCGATGACCACGCCTTTGGAAAGATTGGCGGGCTGTTCGTCCTTCAAGCGTTCCAGTGCTTCCAGAGCCAAGTGCCGGGCGGCAACGAAATCTACGGGAGGCATCGTCAAGCGCTCTGGGGCACGGTCGAACAGCCGCTCCAGAAAGGTGCGGATTCGGTCCAGGGCCTTCAGCACTGCCTCGGCTTCCTCGCCCTCATCCACCTCCAACCACTTTTCCAGATAGCGCCAGAGGGTTTGCATCCAGGTGCGGGGGTCTTCCTTGCGGTGAAGCAGGCTCTGCGCATCCGCACAAAGGCCTCGAACCAGGACCATGAAGGTGGTTGCCGGAAGCGCATCCTTGGCCCCGTTGACCCGATAGGACTCAGCCTCCAGGTGGAACTCGGAATCGTCGGCCATGAAGGCCCCGAGCGCTAGGCGCTTGAGTCCCTGATCCCAGTTCAAGACATCTCGCTCCAGGTAGGTGCCCTGCCAAGCGGCTTGGTCCGCACCTCGGACAATGCCAAATTCCTCACACCAGCGCCCCCAGGTGCTCCCATCGAGATCGGGAAAACGGCGCTGAAGCCCTGGGTGCTGCAACACTCCCAGCAAGGCAGAACGGGTCAAACCCGAGGTGGGCAGCGCCAAGAGCAATTCCACGGCTTCCAGGGTCTGGCGCATGATCGGCAGCGCTCGATCACTCTGCACCATGGGAATGCGGTGCGTTTCGTGGAAGGCCGCCTGAAGATGGGCCCGGTAGGCCTCCTGATCACCGGAAGGGATCACCACCGCGATATCGGAAAAATGCAGCGGGGTTTCGGAGGAATTGTGAGCCTCCATCAGTCGCCAAATTTCCGTGGCCACCACCTCGGCCTCGCGACGAGGGCTTGGACAGGCCAGGCACCGAACACTGCCATCCGGCTGCGCCTGGCCTTGGGAGGGGTCCTGGAAATGCAGAATATCCCGCTGAAGTTGGCCCAACACCGTGGGCTGGAGGGGCATCTCGAAGGCAGGCGTAAAATCGCAGTCGCTCACTTCATTGAGCAGTCGAATGTTCTC
>JAUYES010000709.1 GCA_030691225.1 Holophaga sp.
AGCAGCGCTGGGGGATAAAATATGTCTGCCTGGGGATCGGCGGGGTGTTCGCTTACGATTTTTACCTGTACAGCGACGCCATGTTGTTCAGACAAGTGAATCCGGAAATATGGGCCGCACGAGGCATCGTCAATGCCCTGATTGTTCCACTTATCGCAGTGTCGGCCGCACGCAATCCTCAATGGTCATTGGGAATTTCGGTGTCGCGCCGCATCCTGTTTCATTCCGCGGCGCTGTTCGGTGCCGCCCTCTACTTGCTGGCCATGGCTGCTGCCGGCTACTTCCTGCGCTTTTTTGGAGGAAGCTGGGGACCGGTCTTGCAAGCGATATTCTTGTTTGGCGCCGTGATTTTGCTCATGGGGGTGCTTTTCTCCGGCACCTTGCGTTCATGGCTCAAGGTATTCATCAGCAAGCATTTTTTTATTTACAACTATGATTACCGGGAGGAATGGCTGCGCTTTACCCGTACCCTCTCCGAGGTCGGGCACGAACTGGGAGAGCGCACCATCCAGGCCGTGGCAGAGTTGGTGGAAAGTCCCAGTGGCGTTTTGTGGGTCAGCCGTGAATCCGGCAATTGCGAGCCTGTGGCGCACTGGAATATGCCCTTGGCGCGCGGGTTCGAGCCGGTAAATAGTTCCTTTTGCCAGTTTCTGGAAAATAAGCAGTGGGTGATCGATTTGCAGGAATACGACTCAAACCCAGAGAAGTATGGAGCAATTGCCATGCCTCAATGGCTGCGATCCATTCCCAAGGCCTGGCTGGTGGTTCCGCTGATTCAGCAGCGGAGATTGTTTGGCTTTGTGGTGCTGGCGCAGTCCAGGAGCAGGATCAGGTTAAACTGGGAAGTGAGCGACCTGCTCAAAATCGCCGGCAAGCAGGCGGCAAGTTATCTTGCACAACAGGAAGCGGCCAATGCGCTCATGGTGGCGCGTCAGTTTGAATCTTTCAATCGCATGTCGACCTTTGTGGTGCATGACCTGAAAAATCTGGTTTCCCAGTTGTCGCTCCTGCTTTCCAATGCCGAAAAACACAAGAATAATCCCGAGTTTCAAAAAGACATGCTCGATACGGTGGATCTCTCCGTTCAGAAAATGAAGCGTCTCCTGCAGAAATTGAGCAGCGGGGCTTCCATGGAGAAGCCGGCGCCGCTTTTAATCGACCAGTTGTTGCAGCAAGCGGTGGCAGCCAAGTCCGCGGCCGAGCCCAAGCCGGTGTTGGAGATACTGGAGCCAGGCCAGTCTATATTAGCCAATTGGGCACGGCTCGAACGGGTCATCGGGCATCTCATCCAGAACGCCATGGAAGCCACTCCCCGCGACGGGCAAGTACGGGTACGCTTGACCAGGGAAAAAGAGGCCGCGATCATCGAGGTCAAGGATACCGGACATGGCATGAGCGAGGCATTCATCCGCGAGCTCTTGTTCAAGCCTTTCGAATCCACAAAATCGGCAGG
>JAUYES010000713.1 GCA_030691225.1 Holophaga sp.
CCCAACCGATTTGCCCCGCCCACGCAACTAGATGTGTTGCGCGCACTCCTATCGGATTATTCCGACGGCAGGCGCAGCTTTGAGGTTCAGTTCCAGAAAAGCCTGACCGCACTCCAACAGCAAGCTCTTCCCGAACTCGGACAGCGACTGGCCCGCACCACAACGCCGAGCGGGCTTCGTCGTTTGATCCTTCAGTCCTGTGCCACGTTCGATTGGCCGGAATGGGAAGCGCACCTCATGCAGATGCTCCAGCAAGAAGAGGACATGGAGCTCTTCACGGAAGGCTGCTCGGCCATGGCGGGCCTGTGCACCCCGACGGCCGTGGGGAAACTCCTCCGCCTGAAGCAACTTCGCAAGGATCCCGAACGCCAAGCCATCCTCGATCAAGTATTGGGCAACACTCAACCTCGGTATCCCCTCGAGGATTATTTTTCCTGGCTCCAAGCGGGCCAATCCGACCCGACCGTGGCAAGGCTTGGAGCCATGGGCCTTTCCGCCCTTTGCGGACCGGACCAGCTTACGGAGTTGATGGAAGTCATCACCCAAGGGGATGCCCTCACCCGGCATCTGGCTCTGCGCATCATGGCATTCGTCAAGAATCCCGCCGCCAACAGCCTGCTGCTCTTCTTGTTGCAAAAAACGAGCTTGGAGCGCCATAACTATCGAAAATTCCGGACCGTTGCCGCCACCCTTGAAAAAGGCACCCGGGAAACCCTTCGGGATAGCTTGCTGGGCCTTCTCTCGGAGCGATTTGGAGAAACGGCCCTTGACCAGGTAGCCGCACTCCGCCAAGCGCTGACTACCTCGGAAGGACGAAAGACGGAAGCGCTGGATGCACTGGCGCCCCTTGCCACCCATCCCGTAGATGCCTTTCTCATCAAGGCCCTTACCCTCCTGGCAGAAGGGATGTCTTCGGCGATCGCACCCCTTGTGCGGAAGACCTTGGCCGAACTTCCCGCTCTGGAGGCGGCCTGTTCCTCCTTGGTGGATGAGATCACGGGTCTCCTCGCCGGCAAGGTGGAAACCGGGGAGATGCCGTTGGCAGAGGTAATTCCCCTTATGGACGAGGCCTTCCAGACCTCCGCAGGGGGAGATATTTCGCTTATCGCTTACTTGCGCATTCTGCCTCCGGATGACAAGCAGCGAATGGGATGGGTCTTAACCGAACCCAATTTGGAGAGGCGGGAGCGCTGCATCGAGATTCTGGGGGCGAGGGAGGAAGACGCCCTGGCGCCCGTTTTCATCAAAGCCATGAATGGCCCTGATCCGGCCATTAGTCGCGTAGCCGTTCGCCAACTCGGAAAGCTCCCTTCCGGAGCCCCGGCGATGATGATCCTCTTCCGTTCTGAGCAATTGGAAGGCATGCGGCAGGCAGTTCATTTTTTCGGAGAGAACCGAGTCAAGTCTGCCACCAAGCCCCTTATGTCCCTGCTGCCCTCGGAATCCCCCGACGATCTTCTGGTGGATGCTGCCGTGGCCTTAGGCAAGATTGGCGATCCGGTGGCCACTACCGCCTTACTGAATCTCCTTCACGATGGCAAGCCCATGCAGATGCAAGTAGCACTGGCAGAGGCCTTGGGCAGTTTCGGAACACCAGCCGCCGCTCTCGGACTGCTCGCCAAAGCGGAAGGTTTAAAGATGTCCCAAGTTCTCATACTGGCGCTGGAAGGAGCTGTAGCGGCCTTTCCGAATTTCGAAACACCCTTCCCTCCTGAACAAATCACAGCCCTCGAGGCGCTAACGGATCGCTGCTGCGATGTGCGGGAAGGGGCAGGCCAGTGGGCGCGAGCGGGGCTCGCCCTGAAAAACCTGTTCGTCTACGACGAAGATTGCTACCGCAGACTCAAGGAGAAGTTCGCTCCGTACACCCTGGCCGCTCGCCATCACAGCAGCGCCGAGCGCGAAGCCGCCGAACATGTGGCAGAGGCGCTTCGCCTTTGGTCCTTCCGAGCCACCAGCCTCTCCCTATTGGACGAGCGGGAAGAGGCGCTGAAGTCCCAACTAGAGGCCCTGCCAAGCCCTGGTGAGAAGCGAATCCTGGCCCTTGCCCGCATCCGCGAGGCGCTCACCGTGCCAGAACTGGTATTGAATCCTGTCTTTGCCAAGCACCTGGTCGCTTTCGTG
>JAUYES010000243.1 GCA_030691225.1 Holophaga sp.
AAGGATGCGCGTAGGGCCATGCATGTCTGGGACGATACCGGGTGGTCGAAACCTCGTCAATGCAGCAAATCCGACTACTCCGGCATCTGTCCCCGAAATCTCATTCCTAGTACCACCAGGAAACCAGCGGATCACGATGGAACGAGATCAAGAAACTGCTCTTCAGCGCTAGTAAACTCAGACCAATGCCCTCCGTATCCGACTCATCCAGGAGATTCCCTTGATCGCATTCCAAGACCTTGAGGTCCGCTACGGCGATACCGTGGCCCTTGCCAATCTCAGCCTCGACCTGCAGGACGGCATTGTCGGCCTTCTGGGGCCCAATGGCTCCGGCAAGTCGACGCTACTCAAGACCCTGCTGGGCTTGCTGTCCCCCGCCAAAGGCACCGGACAAGTGCTAGGCGTGGGCCTGGGCAGTCCCGATGCGGCACGCCTTCGGGGCCGCATTGGCTATATGCCCGAATACGACGCCTTAATCGAAGATGTCAGTGCCTTTGAACAGGTGGCCTTCTGGGGCGAATTGTCGGGTCTTCCCGCCGATTCAGCCCGGGACCGTGCCCATGAGGTGCTCTATTTTGTGGGCCTAGATGAATCCAGGTACCGCCACGTTTCCGGCTACTCCACCGGCATGCGCCAGCGCGTGAAGCTGGCCCAGGCCCTGGTTCATTCCCCGGAACTGGTCTTCATGGACGAGCCCACCAACGGGTTGGATCCCGAAGGTCGCCGCCGGATGCTGGATCTGGTGCTCAAGGTCCGAGCCGAACTCGGCACGGGCGTGATTTTGGCCAGTCATTTACTGGAAGACGTGGAACGCTGCGCCGACCAACTGGTGATCCTGGACAAGGGCCATCTGAAGGCCTCGGGCTCCATGGCCGGGCTACGGAAAATGTTGGCCAAACGTTTCGAGTTGCGCTTCATGGATCCCCTCAGCGATGAGCAGCGCGCCAAGCTCGATGAACTGGGTCGCGTGCTGGATGACCATCACGGACTGTACGATCTCGAACTCAACGGTGAAGCCACAGATGCCTTCCGGTGGGCCAACCAAGTGGGAGCCGTTCTCGTGCAACTCACACCGCGCCATGATCGCTTGGACGAAGTGCTGATTCGAGCTCTGCACGGTGACGTCGCGGCCGTGAAGGAGGGGAACTGATATGCCCATCTATGCCCCCTCCCTTCCACCCCGCCCCGCTCTGGATCAAGGGCTTCCAGCAGCCTTGGTCATTGCCCGCTTCGATATTCGGCGCGTGCTTAAGCAGCGCGTGGGTCGGTTCTTCGGCTTCATGTTCGTGGGCAGTCTGCTGATTCAGCTAGCCACCCTCTACGTTCGTCACCTTCTTAAAACCCAAAGCGCATTTGGTGGCGTTCGGGATTTCGCCGCCCAAGTCTTCACCCAGGGTCCTGAATTCCACGCCGGGATTCTCACCATGAACGGTTGGCTCACGACCCTGCTCTGGTTTCAGGTCGCGCTGGTAGGTGGCGGCCTTGTAGCCAGAGACTCGCTCTACCGTATTCGCCCACTGATGTACGCCCACCCTGTGCGCCCCCTGGATTACCTAGCCGCCAAGGGCCTTTTCGCTGCGGGTCTGCCCTTTATCATCTTGTTGCCCTTCGCCATTCTGCCCTGGGGGATGTCGCTGCTGATCGCTGGGACTGCCGGACCTATTTCGGTTTGGGCTCCCCTCTATCTGGTGCCTTCCGCCCTGTTGATCGCTCTATTGATGGGGGCCGTTACCCTTGGTGCCTCGAGCCTCGCCGCCTCACCCAAAGCAGGCTTCGGTTGGGTGCTGGGTATTTCTCTGGGTGCCAATGCGCTTGGTGGCTTGCTCAGTGGCTTGCTCCACCAACCCGCCTGGATGGCCCTAAGCCCCCAGGCCCTAGTTCAAGCCTGGCCAGCCTTACTATGCCGCGTCACCGAACCCCCCTTGGATTGGATTCCAACCTTGGTTGGAACCACCGTTCATCTTCTCCTCTGGACCTTCATTGCTGCCCGCCGCACTCGCCCCTCGGAGGCCGTCCTATGACCGCGACTGTCTCCCTCGAACGCGCTTCGCTTCGCTATGGCGATATTCTGGGCCTTTCCCCCACCACCTTTGAACTGCCAGATGGTGGCGGCATCACGGGGCTGCTGGGCCCCAACGGCGCCGGGAAATCGACTCTGATCCAATTACTATCGGGCCTCCTTCCGCCTTCTGGCGGCGAGGTGCGAGTCTTCGGACAGGTGCCCTTCCGCAATCCCGCCGTGCTTTCTCGCATCGGCTTGGTGCCCGAAGGGGACCGCTTCCCGGTGGGTCTGCGCGGTCACCATTGGCTGCGCATGATGGGCGAGCTTTCGGGCCTTTCCGGTTCCCACCTGAACGCGGCCATGGCCTCGGCGCTCACGGCTGTGGGCATGGAAGTGAATGGCAAGAAGCTCTTTTCGGAAATGTCCAAAGGCATGCGTCAGCGGATGCGTCTGGGCCAAGCCCTGCTGCACGACCCGGAGTTTCTGATCCTCGACGAGCCCTTCAATGGCATGGACCCCGAATCGCGGCTGCAACTCATGGAGTTGCTGCGCCAACAGGCCTTGGCGGGTCGTCGCATCCTGGTTTCTAGCCACATTTTGGGCGAAGTGGCCCAACTCACGGATCGCATCCTGCTCTTATTCCGGGGCAGATTGTTGGCCGAAGGCAGCGTAGCCGAGATCCGGGAGCTTTTGGATCGCCATCCCGTCGAACTACGCATTGGCGCGGAATCCGCCCAGGCCGTGGCCCGCTGGGCCGTCGAGCATGACGAACTGGTGGCCCTGCGCATGGAAGAGTCCGGCGCCGTGCTCGCCGTGCGCAATCCGCGTTCCTTCCTGCCCAAGCTTCAGGAAGCCGTGCTGAGCGGTGCCTTGCCCCTGAGCTCCCTGGATCCCATCGACCTCAATCTGGATGCGGTCTTCCAGTTCCTTACCAAGGATCACGCATGATCGCCCTTCCGACTCCCGCTCGCACCATCTCCGCGCTGGTTCGGGGCTATTTCCCCCGCGTGCTTCAGATCCGCGGCTGGGTTTGTGCCCTGCTCGTGGTTCTCCCCGTGCTCCTCAGCTTCGTTCTCGCCAGCATCCTGCGCATGCAGCAACTTTCCTTTGGCAGTCAGGAAGCCCTGATCGTTTTCCACAAGGTGCTCGCGCAATTGGCCCTGCCCATTCTGGTGCTGGTCGCCGCACCCGCCGGTATTCGCGAAGACATGGAACAGCGCACCCTGCCTCTGGTGCTTTCGAGGCCCGCACCCACCTGGATCCTGCCCTTCGGCAAGGGCCTTCTTTGGTATGGCTGGGGCGCCCTTTGGATCGTAATCGCCGTGGGCGGCATGGCGGGCCTCGGCACCGAAATGGCCAGCCTGCCCTTCATGGCCGCCGCCCTGCTGGCCGCCTTCTGGGCTGAACTATCTTTCATGACCTTCCTCAGCCTTGTCTTCAAGCGGGGCACCCTCTGGGGCGCGCTGTATCTCCTAATCTGGGACCCCTTGGTCCGCATCATGCCCGGCAACCTACAACGCCTGACCTTCATCCACTACATCGAAAGCATCGCCGGCAGTCGCGGTAGCAGCGTGGGCACCTCGCAGCTACTCGCTCAGGAGCAGATCACCACGCCTTGGTACCTTGCCATTCTGGTGCTCTTCCTCTTCGGCGTGCTTTGCTGGGCCGCCAGTGGCTGGAAACTGCAGCAGACACCCATCGGATTGGCAGGAGCGGAGGCGGAGGGATAACGCTAAGGCTGAGGTGGTTGCGCCACAAAATCTACCCGAACACCCTTTTTGAATAGATGGTCCAAGAGCGCGTCTTCGTAGGCCCGTAGGCACTCTTTTCGCACCTTCGAGTCATCACTAAGCTCTTCGGGGGATAGCCGTGTGAGGAAAGGCCGGAGATCGAGTACGGGAAGAATTCCCGAGGCCAGTTCTTTTGGAGGGGCAGGGGGTATCCACTCCTCTACGAGCCATTTCCCCCTCAAATTCCAGGGAAGATAGCCCATATTTTTGATGAATTCGCGGTTTGCTTTGAAATGGACGGGACCGTGAAAAAACCCCACGATCGTACCCACTCCTGCCCCCGCAGCTGTGATTTCCAAGGATGTGAAACCAAACCCCGCTCCGCTCCCAATCAGGGCACCTACGGCAGCTCCACCACCCAAATCCAACATCCACGACGCGAATAACCCACGACTTTGGTAGGGGTTCCGGCGGAGAGATTCCACCTGCACACGCAGCGTCCGGCCAGGCACTGGATCATTTCCCAAGAGCTTGGCCTTCAAGCCTTGGGCCAAACGGGTTCCAGTCGCGATATCGGCCTTCGACTCGCCCTTGATTGAACCGGGCTCCAATGTCGCACTCTCAACGAATACCTGCACGCCTTGGATGGGCTTCTCCCGAAGGATCGATACAGGGCGTCGGCAAGCGATCCCAGCTAAGAGCAGTAGCAGAAAGGTTGCAGCAAGAGCGCGCATGTGAACCCCAAAACCGTCGACAGGATGATCCTTCAATCCTAGCCCGTCGGTATCCAAACTACCCAGTACACTGATTCCATGACCGAATCCTTCTACCGCACCACCACCCCTTCCGGCACCGAAATCCTGATCGAGCCCCTTTCCCACGTGCGCAGCTGCTCCGTGGGGTTCTGGGTGCGGCGGGGCAGCATCCATGAAGGGGTGGGCGAGGAAGGGTTGGCGCACTTCATTGAGCACACGGTCTTCAAGGGCACGGAGAGCTTCCCGAATCCAGAGGCCCTGAGCGCCGCTACGGATGCTCTAGGTGGCAACGTGGACGCCTTTACGGGGAAGGAAACCGCCTGTTTCTACGGCAAGGTGCTGCGTGAGCAATTGCCGGAGCTCGTCGCCCTTCTGGGGGATCTGGTGACCACGCCGCGCTTCGACACAGCGGAATTGATCCGAGAGCGCAGCGTAATCCTGGAAGAGATCGCCCAAAGCGAAGACCAGGCCGACGATTGGGTGAGTGAACTGTTCTACATGAATTTCTGGAAGGGCGGCACCTTGGCCCATCCCATCCTCGGTCGCCCCGAGCAGGTTTCGAAATTCGGGCCGGCAGAAGCGCGTGCCTTCTTCAACAAGACCTACCGAGCCCCTAATCTGCTCATTTCAGCCGCAGGCGATATCGAGATCGAACCCTTCCTTAAGCTCTTGGAACCGATCCTGAACCGCTTACCCAATGGCGTCGAAGAGACAGCCGAGCCCTTGACCGCTCCCACGCCTTTCATCTTGAATACCCCACGCAAGGACTTGCAGCAGGCCAGCCTGATCCTGGGCTTTCCCGCACCGGGGCATCGCCACCGGGATCGCACCGCCGTGAACCTTTTAAGTCATGTCCTTGGTGGGGGCATGTCCTCGCGGTTGTTCATGGAATTACGGGAAAAAC
>JAUYES010000728.1 GCA_030691225.1 Holophaga sp.
TGTCCCGCTCAATGTGGCGGGGTTGGACTACACCATGTTCGCCGACACCCTGTTCGGCCACAAGAAGGGGGCCTTCACCGGGGCAGACCAGACCCGGCGAGGGCTCATCGAGCAGGCCGCGGGCGGCACCCTGTTTCTCGATGAGATCGGCGACCTCTCCCAGCTCTCGCAAACCAAATTGCTCCGCCTCCTCCAGGAGCGGGAGTACCTGCCCCTGGGCTCGGATATCCCCAAGCGCACCGATTGCCGGATGATCTTCGCCACCCACCAGAACCTCCAGGAGATGCAGGAAACCGGCGGGTTCCGCAAGGATCTCTACTACCGGCTCCATGCCCACCGCATCCACATCCCGCCCCTGCGGGAAAGGCTCGACGACCTGCCCCTGCTGGTCGATCATTTCTTCGAGGAGGGCGCCGCCCGGCTCAACAAGAAGAAGCCGGCCTTTCCCAAGGAGCTTATCTCCCTGCTGGGCACCTACGATTTCCCCGGCAATGTTCGGGAACTCAAGAACATGATTTTTGATGCCATAAGCACCCACAAGAACCGCACCCTGTCCATGGATTCCTTCAAGGAGTATCTCCGGCTCAGACGGCCCAATCTGGAGGATGAGGTCAAAAACCATCCCGAGACCCGGACCCCGTTCGCCGATCTCACCCAACTCCCATCCATCAAAGAGGCGGGCTACCTCCTGGTGCTGGAGGCGCTGAACCGGGCCAAGGGCAATCAGGCCATTGCCGCGGAGATGCTCGGCATCACCCGACAGGCCCTCAACTGGCGGCTCAAGCAGGCGGATCGGGGGGAGTGATGATTTCAGCGGAAAAGGCTGAAACTGTTTGACAATAAAACTAGTTCTGGCAAAGTGATGGAGCCGGACAGCAGAGCTGACAGCAGAATAGCTAAATGATGAGACAGGTTGTGGTAGTTTCGTATCCTGTCCCCGGAATTCTGCAACAAAATTCCTCGCACCGATTCCCGAGAGGAACCAAATATTTTAACAATTGCCGTCACGTCAGACGGTGAGAAGCACGACGGCGCTAGCGCGGCCACCCAATCCCCCGGGGTTAATTTCTGTCAGCAGATTAACCATAACTGAAAATTCGATTAAATACTGAGACATTGAAAATGGAAAACGACAGTCTATTTATCGAACAGGCAGAATATATACCACCAAGTGATTTTATAGAGTGGTCGAGCGAACATCCAAACGAGGAGTTGATTCTCAAAAAATTAACGCAAGCTGGAGCAAAACTTCTAACTGGGCCTCGCGGTTGTGGAAAAACAACGCTTATGCTTAAAGCATATAATAAATTGTGCCGGAAAGGCTCTGGCGGGGCATTCCCGGTATATGTAAATTTTAAAGCGTCATTGAAACTTGAGCCAATATATAAAAGTAAGGCGAATGGGGGGTTTTGGTTCTCACAATGGATGTATCTAAAGATCTATGAGGGGATTTATAAGAGCCTTGAAGATTTCAAAAAACAAAATATTGTTGGATTAAGTATTAATGTTTCTCAAGTCGAAAATTTAATCAGCTTGATTGAGCTTGGGGAATTAGGAAAGGTTAATGATCAAAAATACGAACTAAATGTTTATGGGCTTGAGGATGCTATTGATATAGCAATGTCATATGTCAATAAGTCAAGGTGTGTATTGCTCCTTGATGATGCAGCGCATGCTTTTTCACCAGAGCAGCAACACGACTTTTTTGAATTTTTTAGAAAAATAAAAAGTCGAAGCATTTCTCCCAAAGCAGCGATATATCCTGGTGTCACAAATTTCGCGCCAACTTTTAACATTGGGCATGACGCAGAAGAAGATGATGCCTGGGTCAATCCAGAAGATGAAAATTATTTCTGGTTTATGACAAGCATGTTATCGAGAAGGCTACCAAGTGAAGTTTATGAAAAATTAGCAAAAGAATCTTCTCTTTTGAAAATTATGTGTTTTGCATCGTTCGGAATTCCAAGAATTCTATTGAATATGGTTAGAAATGTTTATGCTGATGCTGATGTTAATGGAAGTATAAGCTATGAAACACAGTTCTCTCGAAAAAATGTATTAAATCAAGTAAAGTTGAGCTATAAAATAGCCTTTTCAGTTTATGATTCTCTTGGGAAAAAGCTTCCAACATATAAAAACTACATAAATGAAGGGGTTGCTGTCTATAGTAGGGCTATTGAATTAATAAAGACATACAATAAGGATAAATCGATTGTTCGAAAAAGTATTACTTTGGCAATCAAAAAAGAGCTGAGCTCTGATCTGAAGAGAATTTTAGGCTTTTTTCAATATGCTGGGCTGGCTAGCCATAAAGGGCAAGTTAGTCGAGGGGAGAAGGGTGTTTTTGAGCTTTACGTTATAAATTTGGCAGCACTAATAGACAATAATGCCATTCTTGCTGCAAAGGCAATAAAAACTGACGACTTGGCTACTGCACTTGAAAGTCGTAATGCCCACGAGTTTACGCGAACTCAATCTCTGGTTTTACTTCCAACAGAAGGTGAGAATATAAAATTGAGTATGCCTCCATGTCAATCTTGTCATGCGGAAAGGAGTAGTGAGGACGCAAGATTTTGTGCAAATTGTGGTGCGCCACTTAAGGTGGCTTCTATATATGAAGATCTTATAACTAAAGATATCTCTGTGCTTCCGCTAACAGAAACTCGTATCAGTGCTATAAAGAAAAATTCAAGCATCAGAACCGTTAGAGATATTTTGTATGATATAGGCCATAAAGAACTACGATCAGTCCCACAAGTTGGAAAATATTGGGCGCCAAAAATTTACTACTTGGCCGAGGAGTATATTTCGTGATGACAGATTGGAAAGGATCTGTAAGCGCTAGTGCTTCAACAGTTACTATTAAAAATATATCTAGCTATATTTCTGAAAACACGACATGCGGATCTCCTATAGATACATTTTATTTCGGCAGAAATGACCTTCTGAAATCTGTAGATCCAGCATATGCAGGTGCTCATCCTTCAGTTGTTCCACTAATATTAGTAGGGTTAATTTCTCAGACTGAGAATTACTTTCGCGATATAATGGCAGGGATTATAAGTCTTTGCCCGAAAGCAAAAGAGAAGAGTGCGAACAAACAACTTAATCTTGCTACTGCTTGGTTTGGTTATGGCGAATTGGAAAAGGGTGCGTTTGAGAATACTTCTTTTTCTGATTCTGATACGATCACGAAAAATCTTAAAAATTTAATTGGGTATACTATTACGGAGCAGAGTCAAATTTCCACACCATTAGATGAATTCGATAAGCTTTGCGAGCTCCGCCATGCAATTGTGCATAGTGCTGGGTTGTTAGCTGGAAAAAATGCAATAAAACTACAATTCCCGAGTTCTAAAAACCCAGTAAAAGTAATTGTAGGGTTTCCTGAATTACAGGAAGCTGCAGAAATATGTACAGCACTTGTTTGTGCTGTTAATTTAGAACTTTTTCGTCATCTCTCAAAAAGATGGTTAAATGACTGGCCAAAAACGCCAGCCTACCGAGGTGAAAACCTTAATGGGCTATTTAAAAAAGTTTGGGTTCTATTTTATTCTAAATTCGACTCTCAAAATGGTTTAATACACTCCCCGTTAACTCTAATTAAAACAAGAAATATGATTGTTAAAACCAGAGCTGTATAATAATCCTGCTACGAAAATACCTGGAAGGGTGAGAGACATCCTATATTTCCCCCGTCAAGAGAAAATAGATCTTAGAAACATGAAGGGTAGAGTAGGAAGCTGATTTGCCGACACCGTGCCAGGATTTTTCTTTGACGCCTCGCCGCACGCGGCTACTGCGTATCTACCGGCCTGTTCGTTCATCAACCCCCCCTCATCAAACC
>JAUYES010000730.1 GCA_030691225.1 Holophaga sp.
GATGGGCGGCTCATTCTGCTCTCCGCACCCCTGGCTCTTTTCCCGGGCGAGGAGGTCGAAGCCGAAGTGCGCTGGAAGGCCCGCCATGGCGAGGGCGATGTGCTTCGCTGGGTAACTTCGGACCCTCGCCGAGTGGCCACCAAGTGTCCAGTGGCTCGCCTATGTGGCGGTTGTGATTTATGGGAAAGCGGTGCCCATGCTCCGGAATTAAAAAAACTGATGGTCGAAGATTTGCTCAGACGTCAGTTGCCCGAAACCACGGAATGGACCTGGAACCCTGCCCCTCCCGAGGCTCGACGGCATCGCATCCAACTGCATTGGGCGGGCCGGACCTTGGGTTTTCATCGCCGCCGAAGCCATTCCATCGTGCCGGTGCAGACTTGCCCCGTAGCTCATACCGTTCTTTCGGATGCCATTCCGCGTCTGCGCGAAGCTCTCGAAGAAGGCGCCCTGCCCTCGCGCCCTCAGCGCTGGGAACTCGCCACCGGCACACCGGCCAATCTGGTGTTTGCCGTCATGGAGGATGGACGCTCCTGGCAGCTCGAACCCGATGGCTGGCACCCTTCCACCCAACCCATTGTGCATACCTTCCGCGGCGATTCTCTGCGCCACCGCGCGGGTGGCTTCTTCCAAGTTTCACCGCCCTGGGCCATGGAGGCCTTCCGCCAAACCTTTGAAACGTGGGATGTGCGCGGCAAGACCCTTTTCGATCTCTACGGCGGTGTGGGACTGTTCTCGATGCTCCTACGGGATCGATTCAAGGACACGGTTGTGGTGGAATCCGAACCTCATGCCATCGCTTGGGCCAAACAGAATTTGGAATCGCTCAAGATTCCCGGCACTTGTCACGCCTCTGATGCCTCGGAGTGGATCACCCCTGACTTGGGTCAAGCCGAGGATGTAATTCTGGTGGATCCACCGAGAATCGGCCTATCGCCGGGCTTCACTGAACAGCTCCGCACGGCCAAGGTCGGCACCCTGATTCTGGTAGGTTGTGATGGCGCTGCCTTCTGCCGGGATATCAAGCGCCTGGCACCGGAGTGGCGTCTCGAAAATTTAGCCGTGCTGGATCTTTTCCCCATGACGCCCCATGTGGAATTCGTAGGCCACTTGAAACCCTGTTAAATTTTTCCAATGCAGGCACTGGGACGTCATCTACTAGCGGAACTGAAAGGTTGCGAGGCTGCGCGGCTTTCGGACCTGCCCTTGGTGCAGGAATCGATGCTTCAGGCCGCTCGGGTCAGCGGTGCCACCATCGTGACCCAAAGCTTCCACCACTTCGCTCCGCTGGGGATCAGTGGCGTGGTAGTGGTGGCCGAGAGTCATCTAGCCATCCATACCTGGCCTGAACATTGTTTCGCCGCGCTGGATTACTTCACCTGCGGCCAAACGGTGGACCCACTACTGGCCATCGATTATCTACGCGTGGCACTAGGAGCCGAACAGGTTTCTCTGCGTGAAATACTTCGGGGAGAGCTTTAGAACGGCAGTTGGGGCGTGGATGGTAGAACACCTTCGAGCTTGAGCAGTGCTTCCTTCCGCTCCGACCCACCCACGTAGCCGGAAAGACTGCGGTCGGGCCCGATTGCGCGATGGCAGGGAACCAGGATGGCAATGGGATTGAGGCCATTGGCGGTGGCTACCGCATGAACGAGAGTCTCGTCACCCAGGCGTTTGGCTAATTCCAGGCAACTGATGGTCTGGCCGTACGGAATCTTCTGGAGTTCATCCCAGACTCGCACCTGAAAATCGGTACCTTGGGGATCCACCGGCACTGTAAAGGTTCGGAGGTTTCGATCGAAATAGGCCTCGAGCTGTTTGATCAGAAACCGATGAGCTTCCCTCTGGACCTTGGGCGCCAAGGGTGTGGTGGCTCGTGGATCCACCCCGCCAAAGACCAATTCACGCAACTTTCCACGGTCGTCAAAGGCGGCTCTCATCGCGCCCAGCGGGGTCTCGATTTCGTAGCACCAAAGAGTCATATGGACATGATGGCAGCAATTCCAAGCTTTGGAATTCGCTTTCTAATACCCGATACGCCAGGGCAGGTAGACTTTCCCTATGCACGATCGCCCCTTTCGAATCTCCATCATCGACTATCTGAATTCGGCCCCACTGAACTACGGATTCAAGCATGGTCTTGGCTTTGAGCATTTTCATCTCAAGTTCCAAGTGCCCTCCGTCTGCGCCGAGCACCTCCGTTCGGGCGAAGTCGACGCAGGGCTGATCAGTTCCATCGAATTCTTGCGAATCCCTGATTTGCAGATCGTTCCTGGGCTCTGCATCGCCTCGCCCAAGCGGGTTCGCAGCGTCGTGATCCTGTCCAAGGTGCCTCCCGAAGAAATTCAAAGCCTAGCCCTGGATAACTCAAGCCGCAGTTCCGTGGTTCTGGGCCAAATCCTGCTCCGGGAGCGCTATGGCGCAAACCCTACGACCCACGATATGGGGCCGGATCTGGGAAGGATGCTCGAAACCCACGATGCCGCCCTGGTGATCGGGGATCCCGCCATGCGTGCCAAAAAGGAGGGCTTGATCGTCATGGATCTCGCCGAGGAATGGCATGCCTGGACAGGCCTTCCCTTCGTCTTTGCCCTTTGGATGGTGCGAGGGCAAGCGCCCGAATTACCCGTACCCGGTGGCGTGGCGCCCTTCTTCCACAAAAGCCTGGAATTGGGCCAACAAAATCTCACAGCCATCATTGAAGAGGCTTGGCATTCCATCGGCTGGACCAAACTGGAATTGCGGGAATACCTCACCGAGAACATCAGCTATCACCTGGGCGAAGCCGAACGGGAGAGTCTTTCCCTGTTCTTTGAGAAGGCTGTGCGTCATGGCTTTGCACAAGAAAGTCGAAAACTTTCCTTTCTTTGAATAGGCCGGTTTCTAATCCAACCATCTCGGGTTGCCGATAGCGGGTTCGACACCCCAAGGAGCGCCCTATGCGAAAGAACTGTTTCTTCACGGGAACTTCAACGGCCCTGGTCTGCGCCTTCCCAATGCTGGGTCAAGAAGCCAAGACCATGGAGGATGAACTCCTCGCCCTGCTCAATACGCCCGTCACGGTGGCCTCCCAAAAGGCCATGACCACCCGAGAATCCCCCGGCATCATTTCGTTGGTGACCAGGGAAGAGATTCTGACGAGCGGGGCCCGAGATTTGCTGGATGTGCTTCGTTTGGTGCCGGGTTTCGACTTTGCCTCGGATATCCAAGGCGTTGTGGGACCTGCTGTGCGAGGGCTTTGGGGGTTCGAAGGGAAAGTCCTTCTCCTAGTCGATGGGCAAGAACTGAACGAAACCCGCTATGGAACCGTTCAGTTTGGCAATCACGTACCCGTTGACCAGATTCGGCAAATCGAAATCATTCGCGGACCCGGATCGGCCATCTATGGTGGCTTTGCGGAATTGGCCGTGATCAACGTTGTCACCCGGAGTGGTTCGGACCTCAATGGCGTTTCGGGCAGC
>JAUYES010000758.1 GCA_030691225.1 Holophaga sp.
TCCATCGAGGCCGTCATCGGCGCGGTGAAGGCTGCCAATTCTGAGGTTGGCGGCCGCCTGGTGGAGTACAGCGGGCGCGAATATATGGTGCGAGGCCGGGGTTATGTGAAGACTACTCAGGATCTCGAACAAGCCGTGCTCAAGGCTGAGAATGGCACTCCCATTCGCTTAGGGGATGTTGCCACGGTAACCCTCGGACCCGAGATGCGGCGGGGCCTCGCGGATCTCGATGGGCAAGGAGATGTGGTGGGGGGCATCGTGGTCATGCGTCAGGGTGAGAATGCCCTCACCGTCATTGAGCGCGTAAAGACCAAACTCGCCGAGCTGAAAGCAGGGCTACCCGAAGGCGTGGAGGTCATCACCACCTACGACCGCTCGGAGCTGATCGAGAAATCCATCAACACCGTCAAGCACAGCTTGATCCAGGAGATGATCGTCGTCTCAATCATCATTCTGCTTTTCCTGTGGCATATCCCTTCGGCCCTGGTTCCCATCGTCACCATTCCCGTTTCCGTCGCCCTGGCCTTCATTCCTATGTATGCCATGGGGCTCAATGCCAACCTACTGAGCCTTGCCGGCATTGCCATTTCCATCGGGGTATTGGTGGATGGCGCCATCGTGGAAGTGGAGAACGCCTATGGCAAGATCGAGCGGTGGATCGCGGATGGCAAGCCCGGAAGCTTCTACGAAGTGCGCCTTGCGGCGCTCATGGAGGTGGGTCCCAGCGTCTTCTTCAGCCTGCTGGTGATCGCCGTCAGCTTCCTGCCCATTTTCACGCTGATGGATCAGGAAGGTCGACTCTTCAAACCCCTCGCCTTCTCCAAAAACCTAGCCATGGCCATTGCGGCGGTGTTGGCGCTAACGCTGGATCCCGCCATGCGCATGCTCTTTGCACGGGTGGAACCCTTCCGCTTCAAACCAAAGTGGCTGGCTTGGACCGCCACTCAGTTCGCCGTTGGAAAGTATTACTCCGAGGAAAAACACCCGATCAGCGTGTTCCTGCATCGCATCTACGAACCGCCCTGCCGCTTTGTCTTGAGACACGCCAAGGCAACCATCGCCGTGGCCGGACTGCTGGTGCTGGGCACGATTCCGGCCTTCATGAGTCTGGGCAGCGAGTTCATGCCGCCGCTGAACGAAGGCACCTTGCTCTACATGCCCTCCACGCTGCCCGGCTTGAGCCAGACCGAAGCCCAACGAATTCTCCAGGTGCAGGATCGCCTGATCCGCACCGTGCCCGAAGTGGATCGCGTATTCGGCAAGGCGGGCCGCGCCGATACTGCCACGGATCCCGCGCCCTTCTCCATGATGGAAACGGTCATCATCCTGAAGCCCGAGGACCAGTGGCGAGAGAAAAGCCGCTGGTACAGCGCCTGGGCTCCCGATTTCCTAAAGTCCATGCTGCGACCCTTCTGGCGAGATCGCATCACTCAGGAGGATATCGTTGCTGATCTCGATCGCACGGTACAACTGCCCGCCATCCCCAACGCCTGGACCATGCCCATCAAGGCGCGCCTAGATATGCTCTCCACGGGCATCCGAACTCCCGTTGGCCTCAAAATCAACGGGGCCAATCTGGAGACCATCCAGAAGGTGGCAGTGGAAGCAGAAGGCATCCTGCAACACGTACCAGGAACCCGAAGCGCCTTTGCCGAACGAACCGCCCAGGGCTACTTCCTAGACTTTGAGCTCAAGCGCGATCAATTGGCTCGCTATGGATTGAGCGTCGAACAAGCCAACATGCTGGTGATGACCGCCATCGGTGGCGATAACCAAAGCACGGTCTTCGATGGCCGCGCCCGCTACCCCGTGAACGTTCGCTACGCCAGGGATTACCGTGAAACGCCAAATGCGCTGAACCGAGTTTTGCTGCCCCTTTCCACCGGAAACGCCATTCCCATGGAGGCCATTGCGGAGCTGAAATGGACGAATGGGCCCGCCATGATTCGCAATGAAAACGGACTATTGAATGGCTACGTGCTCACCGATTTCGATACCGCGAAAATCGACGTGGGCACCTACGTTCAACACGCCAAGGCCGCCATAGAAAAACAACTAAAACTACCACCGGGCTATAGCATCACGTGGTCCGGCCAATACGAGAACATGCTCCGCGTGAAGGAGCGGTTGAAGCTGGTGCTACCGATCACACTGGTGCTGATCTTCGGGCTGATTTACGCCAACACCCGCAGCGCCTTCAAGACCTCCATCGTGCTCTTGGCCGTTCCCTTCAGCGCCATTGGCGCCTTCTGGCTGCTTTGGCTGCTCGGTTACAACATGAGCATCGCCGTGTGGGTGGGCCTCATCGCCCTCATGGGACT
>JAUYES010000778.1 GCA_030691225.1 Holophaga sp.
GGATTGTTAATGCCGAGAAAGACTTCCATGCGATTGAGGTAGGTTGGACTTTCTTTGCGGTTATCCCAGAGCGTCAGCTTGAAATCGCCCGGTCCGACCCACGCGAAAAGATCGGCCTGGTCCACGTGTTCGTGAGGACCGCGCAGCACGCCGGGCAACGTTACGCTGATGTAGGACATGACCGGATGGAACTCCTCGGCCACCTCGTCGTGGCGGAAGAGTTCGGCCAGCCAACCCCGCTCATCCACGAATTTTTTAAGGGGTGTAACCTTCACGCCTTCGATGAGACCCTTCTTGAAGTTCATTAGATTTTCCTCGGGATATTGGGAAAGGGCATGGCCTCGCCGAGGGCGAGTTCATTGGCCTTGGCGAGACTTGGGAACGTGCCCGCATCGGACCACCAGCCATCGAAGGTGCCAAAACTCATCTGCCCTTTTTCGATGTAGGCGTTGTTGACGTCCGTAATTTCCATTTCGCCGCGCCCCGAAGGCTTCTGACGGCGGATGATATCGAAGACCTGGTCGTCATAGAAATAAATGCCGGTCACCGAGAGGTTCGACTTGGGTTCCTTGGGCTTTTCCTCAATGCCGACCACGCGATCACCCACAACCTCGGCCACGCCAAAACGGTGCGGGTCGGATACCGGCTTGAGCAAAATGCGGGCGCCTTGGCCCTGCTGCTCGAAGAACTTGAAATCCTCAGTCAAGCTATCTTGAAAAACGTTATCGCCCAGAATTACGCAAAGAGGGCATCCGCTGGAAAAGTTTTCCCCGAGAGCGAGAGCCTGGGCAATGCCCCCAGCCTCGTCCTGCACTTTGTAGGTAAAGTGGCAACCGAAGTCTTTGCCCGAGCCCAAGCAACCCACCACATCGCCCATATGCTCGGTGCCGGTCACAATGAGAATCTCTTCGGCGCCGGCCTCCTTCAATTTCCAAACCGGATGCCAGATCATGGGCGCATAGCCCACGGGCAATAGATGCTTGTTGGTCACTTTCGTCAAAGGAAAGAGTCGAGAACCCGTTCCTCCAGCCAAGACAACACCTTTGATTCGCATGATTCCCCTCGGTTGGCGCTACCTTCGTGATGAGGTGACATTCTTGCATGAAACCAAGCCCCTTGCCGCGCCCCTGCCCACGGTAGTGCTGATCCACTATGGCGCTCCCGACCTCACACGCCGTTGCCTGGAATCGCTCTGTGAGATCGAGAAAGAACCCCACGCCGCAGTGGTGGTGGATCATGGCCCGAAACCGGGCCTGGGCGATAGCCTGGTCGGCGCGCACCCCCACCTGACCATCCTGGACGACTTCAGCAACCCTGGCTTTGGATCTGGATGCAATCGGGGCGCCGAGTATGCCTTCGCCGCTGGCGCCCCCGCCGTGTGGTTTCTGAATAACGATGCCTTGCTTGAAGGCCCCACTTTGGCGCCACTGCTACGACTCGCCGAGGCCCATCCCCAAGTGGGCCTGTGGGGTACCCATCAACTCAACGGCAGACGCCGCCAAGGAACCGACCGGATGGATGGCTGGTTTTCTCGTGGGCTGCACCTTACCAAGATTCCCATCCCGTCTTATTGTCGGCAGCTTGGCCCCCGAGAAACCCTCAGTGGCGCCTCGATTTTGGTGCCTCGCCGCACGTGGGATCTCCTGGGGCCCTGGCCAAACACCTATTTCCTATACTGGGAAGACGTCGCTTGGTGCCGCAAGGCACATGCCCTTGATCTTCCGCTTGTCATCACAGATCTCCAGATCCTTCACCGAAGCGCTCGCACGGTAGGGAAACGTAGCCCGCTTCAAGCCTTTTACAGTGCTCGAAACCGCCTTTTGCTCCATCGAGAACTCCACCCAGACGGCCATTTAGAGAGGTTTTGGATCGCGCTTTACCTTTTTCAAATGCGTCTATTCCAAGGCCGCATAAATCTTGTGAGGGTGGCGGGGCATGGAATTTGGGCCGCGCATCGGGGGCAGACTGGACGCGATCCCCGATACTGACTTCCGCTAGAA
>JAUYES010000791.1 GCA_030691225.1 Holophaga sp.
ACATCGGCTTTGCATCCATGATCAACCCCAAGGAAGAGGCCGAAGCCAGCAAACAGTGGTGGATTGATCAAGGTCTAAGACTGGTGCCCTTCCTTGTACCGACCATCATTGGGTTGGCTGTCTTTTTCCTTCTGGTGCTCCCCATGCTCAAGAAGCTGTCCTCCGCCCTCAATCGCCCTGCCCCCCTGCGCGTTCAAGGCATGGAGGGTGACGGAGAGGGCCGTGCCTCCACTCGGCGAAACATTCCCATGAAGTCCATGGCAGAAATGGAATCGGAAATCGAAGCCGAGCTCAACGCCGAAGGCGCCGCCGGTGCCCCCGAAGCCCAGCGCCGGCAGATGATTAAGCGCCGCGTGCAAGAAAGCGCCAACGCCGACCCCGAAACCATCGCATCCCTGGTTCGTTCCTGGATGCTTGAGGACGGGAGGTAGCCCATGGCCAAACTCAGCGGAACCCAGAAAGCTGCCGTACTTATGGTCGCCCTCGGCGATGACATCGCGGCCAATATCTTCAAATACCTGGAAGAGGACGAAATCCAGTCCGTTTCCAAGGAAATCGCACTCACGAAGCACGTGCAGCCCGACACCATGGACGAGGTAATGGAAGAGTTCCACACCATGTCCTTGGCCAAGTCCTACATCGCCCAAGGCGGTATCGAATACGCCAAGAAGCTGCTGATCAAGTCCGTGGGCCCCGAAGCGGCCCGCAAGATTATCGACCGCCTGACCAAGGCATTGGAATCCTCGGCTGGATTTTCCAGCATCGAGCGGGCCAATCCCCAGCAGCTCTCCAAATTCATCCAGAACGAGCACCCTCAGACCATCGCCCTGATCCTGGCCCACCTCAACGCCACCCAGGCCGGTGAACTGATCGCCAGCCTCCCGGAAACCCTCCGAGCCGATGTGGCCATGCGCATGGCCAACCTCCAGGAAATCAGCCCCGAAGTGGTCCGACGCATCAGCTTGATCCTGGAGCAGAAGCTGGAATCCCTGGGTTCCTTCGCCACCGAAGCGTATGGCGGGGTGCGCGCCGTGGCCGAACTCTTCAACCGCATGGACCGATCCTCGGGCCGTGTGGTGCTCGAAAAAATCGAAAATGAAAATCCCCAATTGGCCGCTAGCATCCGCGACCTAATGTTCGTATTCGACGACATCCTGCTCATCGACGATACGGGAATCGCCGAGATCCTGAAGCGCGCCGACAAGAAGACCCTCACCATCGCCCTCAAGGGCACCAGCGAAGAACTGCGCAACCAGTTCTTCCGCAACATGTCCGCCCGCGGCGTGGAAATGATGAAAGAAGAAATGGAGTTCATGGGCCCCATCAAGATCAAGGAAGTGGAAAAATCTCAGCACGAGGTGGTGGAGATTGTGCGCCAGCTCGAAGAAGAGGGTGTCATCAGCATCGGCGGCGGAGGCGAGGACTATGTCTCCTGAGTTTGAGCGCATCATTCCCGCGCATCGCGCGGAACTGCGCGAGGTGGAGTCATTTCCATATTTTGCTGCCACCTATAGCATTCCTGCTCCCGATGAGACTGACGATCCAGAGGATGACTCCCCCGTAGCGGCGAATCTCAGCAGTCCCGCCGAAGATGCCCAACGCCTCGCTTCGGTCGACCAAATCATCCATGAAAAATTGCAGATCGCCGAGCAACAAGGCCACGAAATCGCCCGCCATGCCTACGAGGAAGGCTTTGCTTCTGGCGAAGTCGAAGGCCGCAGTTTTGGCGAAAGTCAGTTCAAGGTCTACCTGGGACGCCTAGATGCCCACCTTGTGGAACTGTCACAGATGGGCGCGCTGCTCAGTCAGGCCTCCAAGGATGAAGTGATCGCTCTAGCTTTGGTCATTGGAGAATATTTGGCGGGACAGCAAATTCAGCAATCCGCCGAGACGATTCGCCCACTCTTGGATTCGGTGTTGGAGAGTCACCCCTTCCCAACGCCCCAAGTCAGCGGCAGAGATACCGCAGCGCTAGAAATTTTCATGAGTCCGAAAGATTTGCAGCAACTTCGAGCCGAAAGTCGCGAGTATCCAGGCATTCGTCTGCTTGAAGATGAAAATCTGAGCCGCGGCAGCCTGCGTATGGTCTCTCCGGAAGGGGTCCTGGAAGCCACCCTTGAACGTCGACGTGAGCGCTTGATGGAAGTGCTCCATCGTTTCCGCGAGGAGGGCACCCCCTGATGGATCTGGCCGGGCTCGGACAGCAGATCCGCAAACTCCCTCACGGGGATGTTATGGGGCGCGTCTCGAAAGTCGTCGGACTCATCGTGGAATCACGCGGACCTGAGGGCAGTGTTGGCGAACAGATGCTCATCCACTTGGCCAATGGCAATCGCATCACCGCTGAAGTCGTGGGTTTCAACGGCGAACAGATCCTGCTCATGCCGGTAGAAAACATTGAAGGTATCCGACCAGGGTTGCTCGTAGAAGCCACCGGGCATCAACCGGAAATCCCCGTCTCGGAGGCCCTGCTCGGCCGCGTCATTGATCCCCTGGGAAGGCCTTTGGATGGCGGACCGCCCATCGAACCCGATGCCCATCTTCCCATTCATTCCCAACCCCCCAACCCCATGCAGCGGCGCCGTATTCAGGAAGTGCTTTCCACCGGTGTGCGCTCCATTGACGGACTCCTCACCCTGGGAAAGGGCCAGCGGATCGGGATTTTTTCGGGCTCAGGCGTTGGAAAATCCACGTTGATGGGCATGGTGGCGCGCAATACTTCGGCCCAAGTCAATGTCATCGCTCTTGTGGGAGAGCGCGGACGTGAGTTGCGAGAATTCATCGAAAATGATCTTGGTGAAGAAGGCTTGAAACGGAGCGTGGTGGTGGTAGCCACCTCAGATCAAACCCCTTTGCTGCGCATCCGCTGTGCCCTGGCGGCCACCGCTGTCGCCGAATATTTCATGCGACGGGGCCAGGATGTCCTAATGATGATGGATAGCGTTACGCGCTTCGCCATGGCTCAACGCGAAGTCGGCTTATCTGCTGGTGAACCACCAAGTTCCCGCGGCTACACACCCAGTGTTTTCGCATTGCTGCCTAGGCTCATGGAGCGCGCCGGCACCTTTGAGAACATGGGCTCCATCACCGGCCTTTACACCGTGCTCGTGGAAGGCGATGACATGAATGAACCCATTTCGGATGCGGTGCGCGGCATCCTCGATGGCCATGTGGTCTTATCCAGACGTCTCGCGACCAAGAATCACTTCCCTTCCATTGATGTGCTTGCCAGCATTTCCAGGTTGTTTTCAACTCTGGCCATTCCTGAGCAAAAACAGCTCGTATCTAAAATCCGCGATCTGATGGCCACTTACAACGACGCCGAGGATTTGATTCAGATCGGCGCTTATGTGCGAGGCTCCAGCCCCAATATCGACCAGGCCATCCATTTCCAACCGGCGATCCAGGCCTTTTTGCGTCAAGCCGTGGCAGAAGAATCCGATTACCGCCAAACATTACTCGCCATGGGTGCCATTTTTGGCGTGGATCTAGCTCCTTTCTTGAAAGAAGGGGTGTAGTCCATGGCCGCGCGCTTTCAATTCCGTCTCGAGCCTCTCCTCAAGTTGAGGAAAAGTTTGGAACAGGACGCGCAGCGCCAACTGGCACTGCGCATTGAAGCACGCAATTTGATTGAAATTCAGCTTAAAGAACTGCAACAGGAACACATCAAGAGCCTGGAAAGCCGACGACTTGGACCCGGTGAAGAAGTAGATCTGTCCTTCTGGGCAGATCTGGAACGCTTCCTCGTGTTCTTGGAAAAAAGGATCGCGCACGCCCGCGCGGACCTTGAAGCCGCTGAGCAAGAAATCGTGCAGGCTCGAGTCAAGCTCACCCGTGCGCACCAAGATTATTTGATGCTGTTACGGC
>JAUYES010000797.1 GCA_030691225.1 Holophaga sp.
GGTCCATCGAAGGGCGGTTTGTTTGGGAGGCATGGAATCAGTATCTAGTAATCCGTGGCCACATCTCCACTCTTGATCCGCTTTTGAAAGGGTTCGAACACGGGAGCTCCGGCCTTGGCGGCAATCCACTCGGCCACCCGGATGCCATCTACCGCCGCACTGGTGATGCCTCCGGCGAAACCGGCGCCCTCGCCGCAAGGGTACAGCCCCTGATGAGACGTCGACTGGCCATCGTCGTTGCGTAACAGTTGGATGGGACTACTGGTGCGGCTTTCGATGGCCAGCAAAATCGCTTCCCGGCTGCCGAAGCCTCGGATCTTGTTCTCGAATTCAGGCAGAGCTTCCTGCAGCTGGTTCAATACGAAACCCGGCAGACAAGTGGCTAAATCCGCCGGCACCGCAAAGGGGCGGAAGCTGGTGCGAGGCAGCAGCCCGGTGGCTTTGGCATCCAGAAAATCCCGGACGCTCATGGCGGGAGCGCCGTAGGTGTCCCCAGCAGCTCGGAAACACACCTGCTCCCAGTGGCGTTGGAGATGCATTCCCGCCAAAAAGTCTTCTGACCCGAAATCGGCGGTACCAACCTTGGCCACGAGGCCTGAATTGGAAAATCCGGAATCTCGCTTGGCATTGCTCATGCCGTTGACCACCACGCCGCCCACTTCCGAAGCGCACTGGATCACTTCGCCGCCGGGGCACATGCAAAAACTATATGCGGCGCGGTTGTCCCTGAGATTGCACACGAGCTTGTAGTCCGCGGGGGTTAGGCTGGGATGACCAAAGGACGGTCCGTACTGAGCCCGATCAATGAGATCCTGCGGATGTTCGATGCGCACGCCCATGGCGAAGGCCTTCTGGCGCATGGCAACCCCACGGTGTTGGAGCATCTCGAACGTATCCCGAGCGCTATGCCCAGGGGCCAGAACCAAGGCATCGCAGGGGATTTCGTCCCCGGTATCCGTTATTGCGGCTCGGAGAATCCCTTCCTCTTGTCGAAAATCCACCAGCCTCGTTTTGAACCGGTATTGCGCGCCTCGGCGCTGAGCTTCCTTGCGAATGAGCACGGAACACTTCCGAATGACATCGGTTCCCACATGGGGCTTGGCTAGGTAAAGAATTCTAGGATCAGCTCCGAAACGCACAAATGTTTCAAGTACAAAACGAATCGCCGGATGGCCAGTGCGGGTGGTGAGCTTCCCGTCGCTAAAGGTCCCTGCCCCGCCCTCGCCGAATTGGGAATTGGCTCCGGGATCCAGGCGACCCTGGTTCCAGAGAGCATTGACCTGTCGAACCCGCTCGCTCATATCCGAACCGCGTTCCAGCAAGATCGGTTCGATGCCGTAATCCAGAAGCCGGAGGGCGCAGAAGGTGCCGGCTGGGCCTGTGCCAACGACGACCACCCTGGGCTTTCGCTCTACCGCGGCCACTTCAAAGGAACCAGCAGGAGGTGCAATCTCGATGCGGGTGCCCGGCGGCAAGGGCATACCATCCAACTGGCGGACACTTTCAAAGCTAATATTCACCAGAAAGCGGATATTGCCTTTATGGCGGGCATCCAGACTGCGGCGCTCCAGCACTGGATTCGAATAGTCATTGCGCTTGCCCCCCAACACCCCGGCGAGAACCGGTTCGAGGGGGCGCGTTTCCGCACCGAGGTCCAGCGGCAAATTGGAAATCAGGTGTCTCATGTAACCTCGGCGTGGGGATCCGGCCTGGATCAATGCCAGCTTTGAGCATAGCGCCCCTTCACTTTCGCGGCGTTCCACCCTCACAATCAAAGGTGCAGCGCCCCGTGCTTTCCGGGTCGCGCCGGAGATCGGTTCATGTCCTTCCTGCTCAGCGCCTACCAGACCCTCCGCCCACTGCTTTTCCAAATGAGCCCGGAAACGGCCCATGGCGTGGCTTTCACCCTTGGAAAATTGGCTCAGCCCATCCCCGGTTCCATGGGACTGTTAAGCGCCATAGCGGACGAGCCCTCACCGAATCTTGCGCGCGAGGTCTGTGGGCTTCGCTTCGCATCTCCACTGGGACTGGCCGCAGGACTGGATAAGGGCGCTGAATTACTGCCCATTTGGAAGGCTCTGGGCTTCGGCTTCGTGGAAATCGGCACGGTCACACCCCGCCCCCAACCGGGCAATCCCAAGCCTCGGCTTTTTCGAATTCCGTCGGAAGGCTTAATCCTCAACCGCATGGGATTTAATTCGGAAGGCGCGGAAATCGTGGCTCAGCGTCTGAAACATCGCCCCTCGGGGCTGATCATCGGCGGCAATATCGGCAAGAACAAAGTCACCCCCGAAGAACAGGCCCTGGATGACTACCGCGCCGCCTACCGCCTGATCGCTCCCGGAGTGGACTACATCGCCATCAATATCAGCTCACCCAATACCCCTGGGCTGCGCCGGCTCCAGGCGCCCGAGGCTCTGAAACCCTTGTTGGAAGGCCTACTCGTTACGCGCCAGGAAATGGGCCTTGAACGCCAACCCATCTTCGTGAAACTCGCCCCCGATCTCGCCTTCGAGGAATTGGATGCCATCGTCGATGTCATCGGCGCATCGGGCCTGGATGGCATCATCGCCACGAACACCACGCTGGATCGAGGTATCGTTTCCGAAGCCAACCGTCCCAAGGTTGAGGCCTGGGGCGATGGTGGACTCTCGGGTGTGGGCTTGAAACCCAAGGCTCAAGACGTGAATCGCCGGATTCTTCAACGCCTTCCCGTCGGCCTAAAGTTCATGGCCTGTGGCGGAATCAGCACAGGGGAAGACGCCCGCCAAGCCCTGGCCGATGGTGCCGCCCTGGTACAAATCTACTCGGCCCTGATTTTCCAAGGCCCAGGCCTAGTGGCTGAAATCAACCGGGGCCTGTGAAAGCGTGAGGAATCTCTTTATTTCTCAATATCGCCGCAGGCGATA
>JAUYES010000249.1 GCA_030691225.1 Holophaga sp.
CAGCGGCACAAACCCACAAAAATGCAAAATTGAAAGATGCAGAGGAATCGAAAGATACGAAGAAAAAGGAAGCGTCGCAAACAATGTCCCTAAGTGACAAGGGTGCAGATGCGCTAAAGCAGTATGAAAAGATAGTCATGAAAGACGGGAAAGCTGTTATGTACGACAATGATGGAAGTAAAAATGGTAATGCCACTATCGGCTATGGGCACATGATCCACACCGGAAAAATTGATGGTAGTGCTTCGGAAACTCCATATAAAAATGGTATTTCTACTGAGGAAGCAACCAAGCTTTTCAAGGCAGATGCCAAATCCATAGTTGATGCCGTAAATGGCATGTTAAAGGTGGGTGTATCACAGCAACAATTTGACGCTTTGGTGAGCTTGGCTTTTAATATAGGTCCCGGAAAAGCTGGCGGAAAGAATGGTCTTATAAATTCAGACGTCATGAAAAAATTGAACTCTGGTGACCCCAAAGGTGCTGCTGAAGCATTCAAAACTCATAATAAAGATGCTGGAACAGGGAAAGCCGTACAGGGGCTAACCAATCGAAGAGCAAAGGAAGTAGATATGTTTCTTAATGGAGTTTATTAGCTATTTTGCTAAACTGTGAGGAGAAAAAATGACCAATATTGTTAAATCAACAATTTTTGCCATGTTGTATTTACTTGGAAATTCACTTGTCGGTCAAGTGGTAAGTCCTCAAAACACAGAGGCATCAATCATCGCTGAGATTAAATCTATCCATGGAGCAGACGCAGGTAATTCAATAAAGGGATTTTTGGATAACTTGAAACTGTACTCACGAGAATCAAATAAGTGTGAATTATCAAAAATGATCGAATTTCCGATTTGGGTGACTCATCATAAAAAACAATTAAAAATCAAGGATGAAAAAACTTTTGCGTTAAAGTATGCGAAGATAATGAATAAAAAGATTTTGTCGGCTATCGAATCGGCGAGCATTGAAAATCTATTCGTTAACCACAATGGCATCATGATAAATCGAGGCGAGGTATGGATATCCTGTGTGATTGATGAACGCGATCCCAAACAATGCGGACTAAAGATTATTCGACTAAATAATTAACGTCGCAATCAAATCGTGGGAAAGATAATGTTGTAGTGGTTATTGATATTAGATACAAAGGGAAAATACCTGATTTTATATCAAAACAAACGGAAGCATTAACGCTTGCGGGATCAGCTGCTGGTCGCGATGTTTCAGTCACATATCATTATATTGATGGATTAAATAATCGGCTTGAATCTGCTGTTGGATCAGCAGCACAAGAGAAGGCTGCCGAAGCCTTTAAGTTGGAAATGGTATCTCTTGGTAAGACCTATGGAACCAATTTGGTTGCATCCATTCTTCCACCTAAAGCCTGGGCAACGATGAATGATGGTGACCTAGGTGGTGAAGGTTTCGCTCAACCACATATAGCGTCTGGCACCAAATTGATGTTTTCGTGTAATAACACAAGAGCATTGGCACACGAGTATTATCATGGCATTGGATATTCAACTGGTTTTTGGACAAATACTCCTCCTTTCAATTTCGTGCACAACAATAAATTTAATAACATGATGGATAGTGTTGGTGTTCCTCCGACAAGCTTCCCGCAAGACTACTAGAGGGCTTTGGTCATGAAAAAACGCACATTTATTATTATGGTGATCGCACTTATAGGCGCTTCGTATTTTGCTTGGGCTGTTTATAGGTGGGAGAGTAGTAGGGATCCTGGTTTTGGACATAAAATCAAATAAAAGTTAACGATGTTATTTGTTTTTCTAGTCGCAAGCAGGATCTGGAATCCAGATCTGGCACTGCGACGGCGAAAATTGGTCTAGGGCGACCTGGTTCACTTATGAAAATCGCTTTGTGAACGGGATAACCAACACGCTGGGAGATCCTCACCGCCACCCAGCGGACACCCGCCCGCTAGAGGTCACACGCCCTTATATTAAAATCGGGAACGGTGAGGCCTCGCCACCACCATCCAATCCCCACTTTTCCCGGTTTTGCATATACTCCCCCCCCTAGCCTTTGGGGCCCACTTCTAGGCCCCGGCGATCTTCAGTCCTGCCACCTTAGGCGCGTCACCAAGACCCAGTTTGGGGGCAAGGGTGCGCACAGCATCTGCAAGGGCATTCGGGGCAAGGTGCCCATAGTGTTTGCTAACCATCCGAATATCCGTATGCCCCAGCAACTCCGCGACAAAGGCCAAGGGCACCCCCTTGTTCACCAGTCCCGAGGCATAGGTGTGCCTCAGTTCATGGAAACTCAGGGCCCCAAGCCCTGCGGCTTTGCGGGCATCCTCCATCAACCACTTTTGATCGTTCCCCGCCCATCCTTCGGCGCCAGCCATACCCTTCCGGCCCCGGCGCTTGATCCCCTCGCGGGTGAGCATCAAGGCTTCTGCTTCCGCCCCGGCGGTGAGCCCAGCAAAGAAGGCTTGCCCCTCATCTGTTAGCACCACATGGCGGCCCTTCTCCGTCTTCCTCGGCTCGATCCATAGCGTTCCCGCTCCGGGGTTGAAGTCTCGCACCCGGAGGCCCCCCAACTCTCCATAGCGGGCCCCGGTATGAAGGGCGGCCATCACCAAGCGCCTGAAATCTGGTGGACAGACATTCACAAGGCGCACCTGCTCTTCAGGCGTGAGGAAGCGAAGACGGGCGCTTGTGGTCCCCCGGTAAGGTTTCACGGCCTTCCAGGCCTCCCCATGCTTCACCCGACCTCTATCCAAGGCGTGATTGAGGGCGGCTTTCAACACGGTAAGCACACGGTTTGCGGAATCCTTCCGGGCCCGTTTCTCATCCTCCGTCATGGGCAGGGCTGGCTTTACGGGCTTGGGTTCATCCTCTGCAGCCTTTTTCTTGTGGCTCTTCGTTGCCGGGTTGGGTTGCCGCTTTCGCTTGGGAGACTCCGCTAGCTTCTTGAGCCATCCCTCGATCCGTTCCCGGCTCAGCTTCGCGACCTCTAGGGGACCAAGCTCAGGCCGTAGATGGGCATTGATGGCGCACCTGGTTTGTTCAAGTCCCTTCATCCCCCGGCGCTTGGCATCCTCCATGTAATCGTCCAAGGCGGAATCCACCGTATAGGGGCCCTTTGGCACAGGCATCCCACTCAAGGCGCGGGCGGCATCATCAGCGCAAAGGCTGAACCACTCCCGGGCCTTCGCTTGGGCCTGGGCATAGCTCAACACGGCGGCGCCATCGGGTTCAATGAAGTCATCAGCCGTTCCCACGGCCTTTTGCTTCCATCCCACGCCGCCTTCATCTTCTTTTCCAGGGTTGAGAAAGGCGATCCAGGAACCAGCACCCCCGGTGGGCTTGTAATAGCCAAGGGCCTGCCCAGGTTCAAGGCGCACCCGATAGGGGGACTTCCGGGAAATCAGCTTGGCGCGCGCGGTTCGGGATTCAATCCGGGAGTCTCTTGCGGAACGGGCCATTTCTCATCCCCAAACTCATCCCCAAAATGGGGCCATCGAACAATGAAACAGCTTGAAGGGCGGGGAGTAAACCAAAATTCTCATCCCCAAACCATCCCCAAAACCCGTCCCTGGACGATGATAACCCCCTCTGAACGCAAAATAGCTTAGCCTCCCCCTCTCAC
>JAUYES010000812.1 GCA_030691225.1 Holophaga sp.
GGCCGTGTTCATAGGTCCGCGTTTGGCTGCACAGCGCAGGCCAGGTCGGATCGAGTCCCCGGCGGAGCACCGTTCCATCTCCACCCAGCATCCGGCCTTTGATTGTGTCGTGGAGCTGCAATTCGAGCAGCTCCGCCACCTGGGCGGCGGCGATGGGATCCACCAAGGGGAAGGCGATTTCCACGCGGTTATCCAGGTTGCGGGGCATGAGATCACCGCTGGCCAGGAGTGTTTCAGGGGTGCCGGCGTTGGCAAAATGATAGATGCGCGCGTGCTCCAGAAAGCGATCGATGATGCTGATCACGCGGATGTTTTCGGAAAGCCCCGGCACACCCGGGCGCAGACAGCAGGTGCCTCGCACGATGAGATCCACCTGCACGCCATCCTGGCTGGCCTCGTACAGGGCCTGAATCATGGCCGGATCGACCAGGGCGTTCATCTTCAAAATCAGCCGGGCTGGCTTTCCTGCCTGAGCGTGCCCCTGTTCCCGGTGAATACGCTGAAGGATGCCATCGCGGAAATGGGTGGGAGCCAAGACGAGGTGATTGAAGCGTGGGGGCCGTGTGTAGCCGGTCAGGAGATTGAAAAGATTCGAAAGATCCTCACCGAATTCCGGGCGAGCGGTGAAGAGGCCAAGATCCGAATAGAGTCGGCTGGTGCGCTCGTTATAGTTGCCCGTGGCTAGGTGACAGTAACGTTTGATGCCGCCGGGCTCCTGGCGAATGACGAGACAGGCCTTGCCGTGGGTCTTATAGGCAGGCAGCCCGTACACCACGTGCACTCCAGCCTTTTCGAGCCGCCGGGCCCAGGCGATATTGGCCTCTTCATCGAAGCGGGCGCGTAATTCCACGATGGCGGCCACCTGTTTACCGCGTTCGGCCGCGCGTTCCAGGGCCGCCGCTACGGGGCTAGCAGCGCTCATTCGGTACAGCGTCATCTTGATGGCCAGGACCTTGGGATCCTCCGCCGCTTCGCGTACGAACCGCACCACGGAATCATCAAAGCTCTGAAAGGGGTGGTGCAGCAGAATATCGCCCTTGGCGATGGCTTCGAAAACCGTGGGACTGGCTTCCAGTTGTGGCACGGGCAAAGGTGGCATGGCCGCGTCTTTGAGGTGGGGCAGATCCAGTTGACCGAAGAGCTGCATCAGGTCCGAAAAGGCCGCGAAGCCCTCCGTGGGATAGAGATCCTCCGGGCTCAGTTCCAATTCCTCGGTGAGGGTATCCATTAGGTTCTGGCTGAGGCCCCGCTCGTACTGCAGTCGAACCACCGCGCCTCGGCGGCGGCTGCGGAGATGCTCCTCCACCGTCTTCATCAGATCTTCAAAGGGATCTTCTTCCAGCGGCAAATCGGTATCCCGCGTCACCCGCAGGGCGTGGCAATTCTTGATGACGTAGCCCTGGAAAATTCTTGGCAGATGCATGCGGATCACATCTTCCAGGATGACGAAAACGAAATGACCCTCCAGGCTGGGCACCCGCAGGAACCTAGGTGCAACGGTGGTGGGCACATGGATGATGGAGAGTTCGGAAACGGGCAGTCCTTCATCCCCCAGGTTCTCGTCGGGCGCGAGTTCGGCCATCAGCACCAAGGCACGATTGCCCAAGCGGGGAAAGGGGTGACCCGTATCCACGGCCAGGGGCGTGATCAGCGGGTGCAGGTTGCGTTCAAAGTAGTCGCGGATGAAGTCCTTTTGCGGCACATCCAACTGCTCAGGCTTTAGGATGAAAATGCCTTCGGCGTTGAGTCGGGGCTCGATGGTTTGATGAAACAGGCCATGCTGACGGGCGGAGAGTTCGTGGATGCGGGTGGAGACCTTGCCCATGAGTTGGCGCGGTGTGTGGCCATCGGGGCCGGGTTTGGTGATACCGGCATCGATCTGGCGCCAGATGCCCGCCACGCGCACCATGAAAAACTCGTCCCAATTGCTGGAAACGATGGCCAGGAATTTAACCCGCTCCAGCAGGGGCAGCGAGGGGTCTTCGGCCTCGGCCAGCACCCGCTCGTTGAATGCGAGCCAGGAAAGTTCGCGGTTCAATATTTCGTCCGGACGAAGGGATGTGCGAGCCATGGAAGTCATTATGAGCACCAAGGGCTTTGGATGCCTCCCCTCTGGCCTTTTCACTATATCCTCAAAGCCTTCGGCGGTAATCTGATCCTTCGCCCGATTACCGGGCTCGGGCCGCCCGGCCCAAAACCAACGAGAGGGCTGCGCAAGCAGTCGGGTAGGAGGAACCCATGAGTAGTGAAGTCATCATTGTTACCAAACGTGAAAAGGTCGGTAAGTCATCGACTCGCGATATGCGTGCCACCGGCATGATCCCCGCCACCATCTACGGACTCGCCGAGCCCGCCGTGTCCATCGGTATCAACCCCAAGATCGTGGCCCGCATTCTGGCCAGCGACACGGGCATGAACTCCCTGGTGCACCTGCAGCGCGAAGGCACGGATATCAAGCGCCACGTCATCATCAAGGCCCTGCAGCGTGATCCCGTCACCGGCCGTTTGGCCCACGTGGATTTCATGCGCGTCGATCCCACCCACAAGGTGCGGGTGCATGTCCCCATCGTGCTGAAGGGCATTCCCGCCGGCACCAAGGAAGGTGGCATTCTGGACTTCGTCCACCGTCAGATCGAAGTTGAGTGTCTCCCCGCCTTCATTCCCGGCCACATCGACGTCGCTGTGGATCACATGGTGATTGGCGACGTGCTGCGTCTGGACCAGATTCAGCTGGATGCTCACCTCACAGTGCTGGGCGATGCTCACAACGTGATCTGCTCCGTGCATGGCAAGAAGGCCGAGGAAGAAGAAGTCGCCGTGGCTGCTAAGGAGCCCGAAGCCGCTCCCGCCAAGGGCAAGAAGTAATTCGTTTTTTTACGGTGTACAAATGGCCGCCCTGGGCGGCCATTTGTATAGAAGGAGGCCTTTGTGTGGGTTCTGGTGCCGTTGGGGAATCCGGGGGCGGAATATGCCGCAACGCGGCATAACCTGGGGCGCATCATGCTTCAGCGCTGGATTGAGCAAAAAGGCGTGAAGGTCTCGCCGATCTCGCGTTACAAGACGGGCACGCTTTATCGGTTGGGTGAATCCTTTCAAATTCTGGTACCGGGCACCTACATGAATCTGTCGGGCCAAGTTTGTGCGGAGGCCCTGGCGGTAGGCCTGGATCCTGCTCGGCTGATCGTGCTTTTCGATGACAAAGACCTGCCCCTGGGGTTGGGCCGCTTTCGGTTGGAAGGTAGCGCCGGGGGGCATAACGGTGTTCAAAGTGTGATCGATCATTTGGGCGGCCAGGCTTTTGCCCGGCTCCGATTGGGCATTGGACCCTTCATTCGCCCCTTGCACGAGTTCGTGCTTCAGGAATGGACCCCGGAGGAGGAAGCCCGCATCAAGGCCATGGATGTGCCTTTCGCGCGCTTCATGGAACTTCTGGCAGGCTGCCAGGATCTTGCCGAACTGAACGGGAAGGTGAATGGCGCGGCCTTCTGGATGATCCCCGAAGCGGCTCCTTCAGAAACTCCCCTTGAGCCACAAGCCAAACCCTGAGAAACTAATCCTTCGCGCTCTCCGCTGGAGGGCTCTCCTTGCCCCGGACCGTGTGCTGGGGCTTCACATCCATAAGGAGGATGAATGCGTCTATACGAGACGATCTTTATCGCCTCCCCGACATTGACGGAC
>JAUYES010000818.1 GCA_030691225.1 Holophaga sp.
GCCGGTGGCTGCACCGACGGAGGCGTTGGCTGCGCTGAGGCCGCTTGTCGACCAAACGGAGGTAGTGGTCCGGTCCTGGGTGGTCCCATCGCTAAAGGTCTGAATCGCCGCAAATTGTTGGGTCCCAGAAACCGGTAACGAGGCCGCTGCAGGCGTCACTACGAACGACACCGATGTGGCGGCATTCACGGTCAGGTTGGCGGGGGTGGCGACCAGGGCGCCGAACGTCGCATTAATGACGACTGGTACGCCTGCAGGGGTGACCGTAATGCCAAGAGCGCGGCCGGTGGCTGCCCCAACGGAGGCGTTTGTCGCGCTGGCGCCGCTTGTCGACCAAACGGAGGAGGCTGTCCGATCCTGGGTGGTCCCATCGCTAAAGATCTGAATCGCTGCAAATTGTTGGGTCCCGGAAACGGGAATAGAGGCCGTTGCCGGTGTCACCATGAACAACACCGACGTGGCGGCGTTCACGGTCAGGTTGGCGGGCGTGGCGACCAGGGCGCCGAAAGTCGCATTAATGACGACCGGTACACCTGCAGGGGTGACCGTGATGCCGAGCGCGCGGCCAGTGGCTGCTCCAACGGAGGCGTTTGCCGCGCTGGCGCCGCTTGTGGACCACACGGAGGTGGCTGTCCTGTCTTGGGTTGACCCATCACTGAAGGTCTGAATCGCTGCAAATTGTTGGGTACCCGAAACCGGTGTCGAAGCCGTTGCGGGCGTGACCACGAACGACACCGATGTCGCAGCGTTCACGGTCAAGGTTGCTGAGGCGGTCTTGGCGCCGAAAGTGGCAGTGATGAGCGATGTGCCGCCAGCAAGGCCGGTGGCGACGCCGGTGGCGGAGCCAACCGTGGCGACGGTGGGGGTGCCTGAAATCCAACTGGAAGTTGTCGTCACAATTCTGGATGACCCATCGCTATAGGTCGCAGTCGCCGTAAATGGTTGGGTGCCCGAAATTGGTACAGTGGCCGTTGCAGGCGTTACCGCGAGGGAAACAAGGCTTGGTATGCCTGAGCCTAAAATTGGATCTCGCCCGTTAGTGCATCCTGTCGCCGCAGCGACCAGCAGAAATGCTGCGGAAAGCATCATCAGTGATTTGGTAAGGCTCTTGAAGAAAATCATTGGGTTCCTCCATTGATCTTTTGGATCCAAGTGGGTTGATCAAAGGATTTATTCATAGGGATTCTCCTCGAGGTAAGATTTTTTGTTCATCAAATTCCGGACGATTGTCTTTCTGAACCAGGACCCGGTCGCCCTGCGGTTCAGAATTCCTGGGTGGGAGCCGCCAGTTGACGCGGTCTTCCTCAACGCGCAGGACCGTTTTATTTTTAAAATCCAAGGGGTACTCCTAAGTCCTCGAGTACGCCTGCGCATGAACCACGCCATCTCGTAAAGCTAGTTAAATCTATATATAAATATTTTGACACTTGGGCCGATGAGGCATGGTCAATCAAGATGAACGATCCACTCAGTCAGTCCGATGGATTTGGGGCACCGATGCGTGCCGAGGATTGGTTCGATTCCCGTGCTCCAGAGAACTGCAATAGGACGTCGACAATCCTCAATTCCTGTTATGTGACTTGCCGGGAAGCGCACGACCACCAGACCAGTGGCGCCATCTAGGGGTTTTCCACCGATCAGAAAACCCATGGTGGGGAATGCAAGCGAAACGGCATTTGAAGTGTGTATGGATGGATGTATAGGGATGCCAATTGAGGCATAAAAATAAGCCACTGCATTTGCAGTGGCTTATGGCAGCTATTGGTGGAGGTGGCGGGAGTTGAACCCGCGTCCAAGAAGCGTGATGTGGAAGCTCATCCACAGGCTTGGTCCGTTTTGCGTGACCTCTGCAGGGGGGTTCGGACAACCCTGATCGAGGACTTGCTCCCTTGTCTCGGATACCGCCCGGTGGCACTGCGGCATCCCATCCCGTTCCCTCCTCCGGCAGGCCGAAGCCACCCATTGGAAGGTTTTACGAGCCCGCTACCGGAAGATCACGGGGACTCGCTCATCCGCCCGGTTAGGCGGCGAGGGCCAGTTCGAAGTTATCGTTGGCAGTTTTGTTTTGATCGGCTTGATGAGGGGGCCCACCGATCAACCCCCGCCTGCACTCCGCACCCCAGCGTCAACCTGTCGAAACCGGTCACCCCCAAGGTTCCCTTTGAGCGCCCCGCGAGGCCCATCAGTGGGAGGTTGAGTATAAGCGAAGTAAGATGGTGGCTGGGAGTTGCCTTGTCTCAGACCGGATCGATCTTTGTGCTTTCTGCCCCTTCTGGGGCCGGGAAGTCCACCCTGGCCAAGCGCTTGGTGGCTGAAATGCCAGGGCTTATTTTTTCGACTTCTTTCACAACCAGGGCACCGAGGCCCGGCGAACAGCATGGCCGCGAATACTTTTTTGTAGATAACACCGCCTTCGACCAGATGGTTGCGGAAGACGGGTTGTTGGAGTGGGTTCAGGTCTATGCCAACCGCTACGGCACCGGCAAGGCCTGGTTGCGAGAGCAGGTGGCCCAGGGGCTGGACGTGCTGCTGGATATCGAAACCGTGGGCGCCATGAATGTCAAAGCGGCGTTGCCGGAGGCTGTGATGATCTTCCTGCTTCCGCCCTCGGCCGAAGTATTGGCCAAGCGCCTGCGTGGGCGGGGCGACACGGACGAAAGCCAGATCATGCTTCGCATGGCTCATGCCCGCCACGAAGTGGAACAGTATTCCCACTACGATCACCTGGTGGTGAACGATGATCTGGAAGTGGCTTACCGCACGCTGGAATCGGTCGTCGTGGCGGAAAGATCCCGCAAATCTCGCATGGAGAGCGCCGCTCAGCGGATTCTCCAAACCTTTAATTCGTAATGGCGCGGGAGCGGCAGTGGCATCATCCAATAAGCAGAGCGGAATAGGACAAACCATGGCGCGATGGATCGGAAAACATTGGATGTGGACGGTGGTTCTGGGAACCGCCGTAATCTATGCGCCCCTTGCGGGTCGCACAGGTGATGAGCGGGCCAAGCAAAGGAGCCTTGAAATTCTCACGGAAGTGATGGGCCTGGTGCAGCGGGAAAGCGTCGAACCACCGACCTCCAAACAGATCACCCATTCGGCCATCCAGGGCATGTTGCACACGCTGGATCCGCATTCCAACTATATGGATGAGAGTGAATTCCGCATGATGCGGGACGACCAGCGGGGCACCTTTTTTGGTATCGGTTCCATCATTCAGCAGCAGCTCGATGGCGTTGTTGTGATCAGTACCGTGCGGGGCGGGCCCTCCGAAAAGGTGGGCATTCGGGCTGGCGATTACATTCGCGAGATCGACGGTAAGAGCACCGAGGGGTGGACCAGCAGCCAAGCTGTGCAGAAACTTCGCGGCGATAAAGGCACGGTGGTTGAAGTTGCCATTCAGCGTGCGGGTTTGCCCGGCTTGCTTCGGATCAGCCTTACGCGGGCCGAAATTCCATCCAACAGCGTGTACTACAGCTTCATGCTCACGCCCACCACCGGGTTTATCAACGTCAAAGACTTCGGCGAGACCACGGTAGAAGAATTTGAAAAAGCTGTGGTTTCCCTGAAAAAACAAGGCATGAAGGAATTGATCCTCGATCTGCGTGATAACCCCGGTGGCTTGGTAAATGCGGCCGTGGGTATTTGCGAGCAACTGCTTGGCCCAGATCTGGTGATTGTGAGCCAGCGCGGTCGGGATGGTGTGATGGTGAGTGAAACCCGCACACCCAAGAATTCGGTCTTGGATCCTTTCCCACTGACCGTGCTCATCAATCGTGGATCGGCTTCGTCTTCAGAAATCGTGGCAGGTGCCATTCAAGATCACGACCGGGGGCTCGTTATCGGCCAGACCAGTTGGGGCAAGGGGCTGGTGCAAGTGGTGCTTTCCATCGGCCGAGTGCGAGGCCTCGCGCTTACGACGGCTCGCTATTACACGCCTTCGGGCCGCTGCATCCAGCGGGATTACCAACATGGCCTCGATGATTACCTGCTGCCCGAGGAAACCAAGGAAGTGGAACCCAAGGGCGCCGAATTCAAAACCTTCCTAGTCCGCAAGTTCTTTGGTGTTGGTGGCATCACGCCGGATTACACGGTGGAAACGGCCAAACTCACCAACTTTGTGGCTACGCTCCGCTTCCGTTATTCGCCTTTCTTCAAGTTCTCGGTGGTGGAAAAGGAAAGCCACGGGATCAAGCTCAATCAAGTTCCGGATGATGTCCAAATGGCCCGTTTTCGCGAGTGGGCCATCGGTCAAAAAATCCCCATCAGCGATGCGGAATGGGCCGATGCGCAGAATCAGGCCGATATGCGCGATCAGATCGCCTACGAGTGCCAGAATGTGGCCTTTGGCGTGGACGGTGGACGCCGGTATCTCTGCGGCAAGGATCCTCAGGTAAAGAAGGCGTTGGATGTTTTTGCCGAGGCCGAGCAATTGTTGAAGAAGAAAATCCTGGCCGAGAAGGTCCAGGGTGAAAAGACCGTCGCTGCCAAACTCTAAACCTTTTCCAGGGAGTTCTCATGCGCCTTTCGATCCTAGCCTTCGGCCTTGCGGCCCTTACCCTAGTGGCCGCAAGGCCGCTGCAGGTGGATGATCTTTTCAAGGTAAAACGCTTGGGCGATCCACAGATTTCCGTGGCCGGAGATCGCGCCTACGTTGTGAGTATTCCCGACGTCACGACCAATGCGATCACTTCAAAAATCTGGTTTCAGGCCGCAGGTAAACCCGCCCAGGCATTGGAACTTGGGGCCGGTAGTCAGGGGCGCCCCCGGTTCAGCCCCGATGGAAAACGATTGGCCTTTGAATCCGACGGCCAAGTTTGGGTAATGGACCTCAGCACCCAAAAATGCACCCAGATCACCACTCTGAGTGGCGGCGCCGAAGGCCATATCTGGAGTCCCGATGGCACCATGCTGGCCTTCACGAGCACCACCGTGCCTAGTGGAAATGATGCCGAGAATGCGGCCTACTTGAAGAGTAAAGGCGAACGTAAAACCACCGGCATGGTCTTCGACACGCTGATGTACAAGCACTGGATGAATTGGCGGGATGCAAACCAGGTGTCCCATATCTTTGTTGTGAAGGCGGAAGCCAACGCCGCGCCAAAGGACCTTACCGCTGGGTGGACCCAGGATGCGCCGGGCTTCAACTCAGCCCATGTTGCCGCTGGCGATGATATTTCCTGGAGCCCCGATTCGCAGACGCTGGCCTTTGCCAGCAATCTGGAAGCGGGGAAGGGTGTCAGCACCAACCACGAGATTTTCGAGGTGAAGGCCACCGGTGGCCCCATCCGCAAGCTTAGTGAAAACCCCGCGGCGGATTCCACGCCTCGCTATTCGCCTGATGGAAAGTATCTAGCCTGGCGCGCCCAGCGAGTGCCCGGATTTGAATCCGATATATGGGAACTCTGGGTCATGGACCGTGCCACGAGCAAGGTGGTTCGGACCACGCAATCCTTCGACGCGCAGGTGGGCGAATTCGAATGGACCGGGAACGATGTTCTCTTTACGGCCGTTGATAAATCTCATCAAGCGCTCTTCCGCTGGGATGGCAAGACGCAGCCTAAGGCGATCACCAAGAACCTTTTCGTCGCTAGTTTCACCTCCATGCCCGGCGGCAAGAAGGTGCTTTCCATGGTCAATGATTCCGCCACGCCCCCGGATCTATACGAAATCGATCTTGCCAGCGGTGCCGCGGTCCGAGCCACGAATCACAACGAAGCCCTTACCAAGGAATTGGGCCTGAACCGCGCCGAGAGCTTGTGGTTCAAGGGTGCCGTCGGGCCCGACGGCAAGGCTCCCATGGTGCATACGTTGATCCTGAAACCCGTGGGCTTCGACCCTGCCAAGAAATACCCCGTGGTTTTCCTGGTGCACGGCGGACCCCAAGGCTCCAACGAAGACAATTGGCATCCGCGGTGGAACTACCAGGTCTTCGCCGGTCAGGATTTTATCGTTGTGATGCCGGATCCCCGCGGTTCCACTGGGTATGGCCAGGAATTCACCAACCAGATTTCCGGCGATTGGTCGGGGCTGGTCATGGGCGATCTCATGAATGTGCTGGATGGTGTGCTAAAGACCGTGCCCCAGGCCGATTCAAAGCGCGTGATCGCAGCGGGCGCCAGCTACGGTGGGTATGCCATGAATTGGATGGCGGGGCACTATGCGGATCGTTTCGCGGCCTTCATCAGTCACGCAGGTATTTTCAACACTCAGAGCATGCAGTTGGCCACGGAAGAAATGTGGTTCCCCAAGCATGAATTCAATGGCTTCCCCTGGGATAGCCCTGAAACCAAGGCCCTGTGGGAAAAACACAGCCCCCACAATGCCTACGCAAATTTCAAAAAGCCCATGCTGGTCATCCATGGCATGCGCGATTTCCGCGTGGTCTACACCGAAGCGCTCCAGCTCTACAACGTGCATCAGCTGCGCGGCATTCCCAGCCAATTGCTAATTTTCCCCGACGAAGGGCACTTCGTTGCCAAGCCCGCCAATGCCAAGCTGTGGTTTGAGACGATGCTCGCGTGGTGCAACAAGTGGGGCAAGTGACGTAGCTTCGAACCGAGTTTGGTTTGAGCTAAAAGGGTGCGTGGGATTTCCTGTGCGCCCTTTTAGCTCCTGGTTTTTGGGTTCTTCGTGCATCTGCGGGGAAGGCTGGCAGGATTGGCCCGTCGCGCTTTAGGCCGCAACGAAAAAGCTCAACGCTGAGGCGCAGAGAAAAGCGGAGGATCGCGGAGCAAAAGTCGGAATGGGGCTGGGGGGCCGGCCTCAAGATCCAAAACCAGCGAACATTAAGGAGTAAGCCCGCTCGAGGATGCATCGTATTACTATTCTTCTGTCCTCAATCCGGGGACAGGATTGGATCCCTTTGACGGAGATGCCCATGCCTCGAATGTTGACCCTGGCCACTTTGCTCCTCGCAGCGGGCGCCACCGCTTCGGCTGAGGGGCCCCTGCTGCTCCGCCAGCCGACCCTCAGCCAGCAGCACCTCGTCTTCTCCCATGCGGGCGATCTGTGGATCACCTCCAGAGAAGGTGGCGAGGCGCGGCGTATCACGGCGGGCATCGGCCTGGAGGGTCAGCCCCATTTTTCCCCGGATGGCCGCACGATCGCCTTTACTGCGGAATATGACGGCAATGTTGATGTCTATACGGTGCCGGTGGAAGGAGGCAGCCCCACGCGGCTGACCTGGCATCCCGGGCCGGACATGGTGCAGGGCTGGACGCCGGACGGCAAGATCCTCTTCGCCTCCGGTCGTAACAGCCAGACGGGGCGTACCCAGCAGTTGTTCACCTTGACTCCCAGCAGTGTCTGGCCCGAAGCGATCCCGC
>JAUYES010000826.1 GCA_030691225.1 Holophaga sp.
GAAACGGCGCAGCAGTTCAAGAAACCACTGATGCACCAACGATTCAGGCACCAGGATCAGCACTCGCCGAGCGCGGCCGGTGAGCAGCAAACGGTGGAGGATTAAGCAGGCTTCAATGGTTTTGCCCAGGCCGACTTCATCGGCGAGCAGGACGCGCGGCGCGATACGGTTCGTTACTTCCGAGGTGATGATGAGTTGGTGGGGGAGAAGATCGATGCGTCCACCCAGAAAGCCGCGCACCTCGGATTTTCGACGACGATACTGGTGTCGCAGCGCTGCTAGGCGTAAAGAGAACAACGCGGGTGGCTCGAAGCGACCCGCGAAAAATCGTTCCAGGGGACCACTGAAACTAAGCGCGTGGCTGAGTAATGTTTCGCAGAGTTCCAAGTCTCCACAATCGTAGTACAGCAAACCATCCCGCTCCGATACGGACCGCACGACGTGGGGGATATTTTCCCTGTCTTTGACCGTGTCGCCGGCACGGAATGCCACGCGCCCCAAGGGAGCGCTTTCTAGGAGATATTCCCGATTTTCTCCGGAGGCTGGAAAGGCCAGGCTTACCTTGCGTGGGCTAACGGCCTGCACTTCGCCGAGCCCCAGTTCGGGCTCACCCTCACTGATCCAACGCTGTCCTTTATAGAATGTTTTTGACATTGAGATTAGCAAGCCCTAAAGCGAGGGGCGGGTTGTGCCCCTAATTCAAGCCTATCCGGTCCATGCCAGATCTAGCTCTGGGGGTGGAAGTGCGGTTGTCCGGGGCTACAAGCCCCGCCTCCATTCCGGCCGTAGGCGCACTTCACCGGCCAGGGCCTGATCGATGGTCGCCAGGATGGCTTCGCGGTCCCGGGGAAGGCGACCGCCGATGGGCAGGTAGTTCGAGGCGTGATTGGAACGAAAAATGGCCGCGCTGGGGTGGGCCTCTTCCATGAACCACCGCAGCTCTGTGAGCAAACCATAAACATCTGGCAACTCGAACCGGCCTTGGTTGGCCAAGTGGAAGATTGGTGTGCCCGGCACCACCGTTAGGGTCAGGGTGGAGAGAAATCGCGGGTCCATGGCCGTCGCAAGTCGGCCCGATGCTCGGGCATGTTCTTCGCTGCGCTCTCGCCCACCGGCGCCCAGGAGAAACATCAGGGATTGTTCCATCCCGGCTTCTTTTGCCTTGCGGGCAGCTTCTACGTGATCGGCGGCATTGGCCCCTTTGGCGATGCGCTGCAGGGTGAGGTCATCCCCCGATTCCGGACCAATGTAGAGCAGGGATAGGCCCATCTCGCGGAGCCGTTTTAGTTCCGCGGGTAATTTTTCCAATAGATTGCGTGCGGTGGCATAGGTGCTGACGCGCCGCAACCTTGGAAAGGCCGCTTGAAGCGCGGCCAAGATGGGTTCCCATTGATCCAGGCTCATGGCAAGCGGATCGCCATCGGCCACAAAAACATGTCGCACATCAGGGGCCATCTGAGCAGCGGCCTCGGCAATATCAGATAGCACTTCTTCGGTGGGCCTTACCTGATAGCACTTGTTGCGGTACATTCCGCAGTAGGTGCAAGCGTTCCATGAGCAACCAAGGGTGGCTTGGAGGATGAAGGAATCGGCCTCGCTCGGAGGGCGGAAGAGAGGTTCGTGATAGCGCACGATCGATTCTCGCCTTTCGGGTTTTGGTAAGTTTGAAATCAACCAATGAACAACGCGGCCCAGGTGGGCCGCGTCATTGCTTTGGTGCCGGTGGTCGGGGTCGAACCAACACTCCCTTGCGTGAAACAGATTTTGAGTCTGTAAATGAGATCATTTTGTTCTCGTTTGGTTTGATTAAATAAAGGAAAAGAACGGTTTAATTGTTTTCATTCGCATTCATGGTTTCTGTTTGCCTACATGGTTTGTAGGATGGCTGTAGGATGTAGAGAGCCGATTGGAGGGGGTCATGGAGGCCAAACGGAAGAACATCACGGATAGTTTCGTGAGGGAAATGGACGTGAGGGAATCCAAATACGTCTATTGGGACCCAAAGCTGACAGGCTTCGGCGCTCAAGTGACTCCCAACGGGGTGAAGAGCTATGTCTTCAAGTATATTCGGAACGGGAAACAGGGCTGGGTCACGATCGGGAAAACCTCCGCATGGAAGGCCGATGCTGCGCGAGAACGAGCCCGGGAAATGCGAAAGCAACTTGACCAGGGGTTAGACCCAAAGCAGAGAATCGAGGCTGAAAAGCAGGCTCCAACAGTTTCAGAGCTGGCAGACCGCTACCTTGAGGAACATGCGGACCTGCACAACAAGAAACGCTCTGCAAAAGAGGCGCGGGCACTGGTGGAGAAGATCATCAAGCCCAATCTGGGTGAGATGCGGGCGAAGGACGTGAACCGGGAGCATGTTGAAAAATTGCTCCGTGACTTGAAGAACACTCCCACGCGGGCCAACCGTGTGCGCTCCGCACTCTCGAAAATGTTCAACTTGGCAGAGCAATGGAACCTTCGGGATGACTTCTCGAACCCTTGCCATCATGTAAAACCCTACAAGGAAGCGAAGCGGGAACGCTACCTCAACCGCCTTGAGCTTGAGGCCCTGGGCCTTGAATTGGATTCGAGGGAAGCCGCTGAACCCTATTGTGTGGCCGCGATTCGGCTATTGATCTTCACGGGCGCCCGCCTCTCTGAAATTCTCGAACTCACCTGGAATCGTGTGGATATGGAGCGCCGAGTCTTGGTGATCGATGCCCACAAGACGGACAAATCAGGGAACAAGTTCATCCCCATCAATCCGCCGGTTCTCCTCGCACTTGGCTATGTGCTTGATGAGAATGGAGAGATTCAGGCCGACTCAAAAGGCAATCCCAAGCGCAAGGAGGGGGCAATTATCCGGCTTCTGAGCAATCCCTACGTTCTTCCGGGTGACAAGTCGGGGGAGCACCTAACCCACATTCACAAGTGTTGGGATGACATGCGGACTTCCGCAGGCGTGAGGTTGAAGGAAACGATCGAATCGGAGGGCGGGGAGCTAGCGGAGGCTGTTGACCTATCAGACGTGCGTATCCATGACCTTCGGCACTGCTTTGCCTCAGTCGGGGCAGGGGCGGGGATCAGCCTTCCCATCATCGGCAAACTGCTAGGACACACCCAAGCCGCCACAACCCAGCGATATGCCCACCTTGCCGCCTCGCCCTTGCAGGCCGCTTCTGAAGATATTTCAGGGCGGTTGGCTGAGGCACTCATTATCAATTCCACCCTCACCACTCTGGACCTCTGTTCTAACCATGTGGGAGATGATGGAGCAGGACAGTTGGCAGAGACATTGACCACCAACTCCACTCTCACCACTCTGGACCTCAGCTTTAACCAGGTG
>JAUYES010000827.1 GCA_030691225.1 Holophaga sp.
TTCGGGCCGCTAGCCCGCAGGAAGATGGCCAATGGCGAGCCAATGCTTGGGTCAAGACGGCAATCCTGGCTGGGTTTCGCAGTACTGGCACCGAAGAGATTTTAGGTTGGCCCGGCTCTGCCTTTGATCGCACGGCTTTCCCGCCTCGTGGCTTCACTTCCGCCGATGGTGTGCGCTTGGTGCCCGGAGGCAGCGCCGTGCGCCGGGGAGCTTTCGTGGCTTCGGGTGTGGTGATCATGCCCCCGGCCTACATCAACGTGGGGGCCTTTGTGGACGAAGCCACCATGGTGGATAGCCACGCGCTGGTGGGCAGTTGTGCCCAGATCGGCAAGCGCGTGCATCTCTCCGCCGCGGCCCAAGTGGGTGGTGTGTTAGAGCCCGCCGGTGCCCTGCCGGTGGTGGTGGAAGACGAGGCCTTTGTGGGCGGTCTGGTGGGACTCTTCGAGGGTGTCGTGGTGCGCCGACGCGCGGTGCTGGCACCGGGTGTAAGGCTCACGGGATCCACAGTGATTCTCGATTTGGTCCATGGCCGCGAACTGCAACGGGAAGTGCCGGAAGGCGCCGTGGTTGTGCCTGGTTCGCGCCCTGGTTCCGGCGATTTTGCGCGCCAACGAGGCATCCAGGTCTACGCGCCCTGTATCGTGAAGTACCGGGATTCTCGTACCGATGCGGCCACGGCCTTGGAAGAAGCGTTGCGATGAATCCTGCGGATCGCATTCAAACCCTGCGCCCCAGCCCCATTCGGGCGCTGAGCGAAGGAGCCCCGCCTGGTGCCATTCCCATGGGCTTGGGCGAACCGAGCTGGCCTTTGCCCCTTCCTGCTCGACTCGCCTTGGCCGAGGGTGGCGAATCCTGCGCCTACGGCCCCAATGCTGGTTTACCGGATTTGCGAGCGACCGTGGCGGATTGTTTTGGCGAAGCCTTAGACCGAGTGATGCTGGCCTCGGGCAGTCAGGGCGCGCTCTTTGCTCTGTTCCAAGCCTGGCTCAATCCCGGCGATGCGGTGATGGTGCCCGACCCCGGCTTTTTGGCCTATCCGGCCCTGGCTCGAATGGCTGGGGCTGAGGCGGTCGGCTACTCCTTGGCCTCGGATTTCTCCCTTGATGCCCAGGCCTTTAGCGCCGCCTTGGACA
>JAUYES010000026.1 GCA_030691225.1 Holophaga sp.
CATGATGAAATCCGAAAGCACCAAGTCTGGTTTGGATTCCAAAAGGCGATCCGGAATCTCCATGGCCGACAGAGGTAGCCAGTCTTCCACCTCATAGCCAGCGAGTTCCAAGTAATCGCGCACCAGCCGACGCATCAGCGAGCTATCGTCGATTACCAGAATTTTCGTCACAGAGGTGCCTCAGGGCTAGGACTTGAGCATACCGTGAGCTTTGGGCTGTGTTCAGCAAGGAGCGAATGAAAAGTCTGTTTTGGATCGGCATCAGGATGATTCGAGCGACATCAGAATGAATTGGCGGGAATCTATCTTTACGACGGTTCGATAATTTCCCTCAGCCTTCGTTTCCTTCCCCAAGAAAATCCGAGGATCTCTCATGAATTCCATTCAACCCGACACCGCCATTGTCTTGATGAATCTTGGCGGACCGTTGCGACTGGTGGATATACGACCCTTTCTGCTGAATCTCTTCAATGACCGCGACATCATCCGCTTGGGCCCGGCATTTTTGCAGCCCTTGATTGCGCGACTGATCGTGCGTTCACGCCTAAAGGCGGTGCAAGGCCGCTATGGCGCCATTGGCGGGGGCAGCCCGATCCTGCGCGAAACGGCGGCCCAGGCCAGCGCGCTTCGCAAAGGCTTGCGGGAAGCGGGTCGGCAGGAACCCGTGCAGATTGTATTTCGCTACACCTCCCCACGAGCTAAAGGCGCCCTCCGTTCCCTGGCTTTGCGAGGAATAACCAAGATCCTGCCGGTAACGCTCTACCCCCACGATTGCCGTGCGACCACGGGTTCAAGCTTGGTGGAATTAGAGCGGGAAGCCAGTGCTCAGGGCATCAAGGTGCTTCCCGGTGTCATGCATTACGCCACGGACTCCGATTACCTGGCCTGCATGGAAGCCACTCTGCGCGCCACGTTGGCGCAGACGCCTGGGGCCACCGTGATCTTCAGCGCCCATAGCCTGCCGGTTAAGCAGATCGAATCGGGCGATCCCTATGAAGCCGAGATCCACAGGACCATCGATGCCCTGAAGGATCGCCTTGGCGAGGTTCCTGGAGGCTACCGGCTGGGGTACCAGAGCAAGGTTGGTCCCATTAAATGGCTGACTCCGGCCTTGGAAGAAGTGTTGAAGGAATCGGTCGGGAAGGATGTGGTGATCGTGCCTGTCAGCTTTGTGGGTGAGCACATCGAAACCTTGCACGAGCTGGATATCGAATACCGCGAGCTGGCGGAAAAGCTCGGCGTGAAACGCTATTTGCGAGTGCCTGCGCCCGGCACGCATCCAGATTTCGTCCGGTGCCTTGTGCGGCAGACACTCGCAGCGCTGGCGCGCAGCGAGGCATAAAAAACGGATCTCTCCGGAAAAATCCACCAAGGGCGGGGTTCAGGCTGTCCTCAATGGGAGATCGATTTCTTTCCAATCGCTGTTTATCGCTGTGCATCGCTGGTTCAACTCATTTTCGGCCTAGAGCTAAGACGTAGGCAGGCGAAGCGCAACGGTTGCCCACCGGCGAAATCTCAATATCTGGAATTGCAGAGTAAAGATATTCCACCGAAGGCGATGGCCTACCAGTGGCAATGACTCATGGAGTGCCAGCCAGAAACAGTAAAAGACTGTCGCCAGAGATGTACAGCGATACACAGAGATGAAAAGCCAAGTGATCAAGTCAAACAGCTAGGCCAACCCTTTTCACACTGATTCGTGAAGAGCCAAAAAAACCAGTTTACGATTCACGCCTAAATAGTTTCAGCGCCACAAAACCTAATGCCACTACCGCGATTCCGGCAATCCAGGGCAGCCAAGGCTTCGTCCCTTCCATGGGTTGGGTGGCCTTGGCGATGCCCTGAGGATCGGGTTCGGAATTGCCCAAGGCCAGCGCTTCGCGCTGATAAACCCCACGACTGGAATCCGGGAGAGCCGAAAGATTCCCTGGCGCACTCTGCACCTGTCCGCCCATATGCAAAAAGTACCTATTTCCCGCTTCTGCGGGAAATAGAAGGACATCGCGGCGCACGAGTAGTTTCACGGCACTTGGAATGGCGCCCTCCGGCAGGCGAAGGTGCAGGCAGTCCGTGGTCGTCGGCTCTAGGCTGATTCGGTTAGATATGGTTTCCAACGCCGGCAGGTTCCAAAGTAGCCCGGTCGAGAAAACGCTTCGCTCTCGGTTTACCTCACTATCGCGTTCGCCGGGCGCGGGGGTCACTATTTGCACGAAACTGGGCGAAACGGGTGCGACTGGCGGGTTCAAGGTGATCTCGGCGCCAATGATGCGATCCGGCCCATCCAGGCTGAGCTTCCATTGCCCGCGATTGAGTGCGTCGAGTTTTGGAGAAACCGCCGCATCCTCGGGTCGTGCGCTGGGCTCCGTGGTGGCGGTCACCCGCAGGCCTTTTATCGCAGGTGCCTTGCCTTGAACGGCATTCAGGGTGATCCGGTAGATCTTGAAATCCCAGGGCACCGAGAGGCTCGTGCGGGTACCCGCATCGCCCAGATCGAAGACGTGCAGCGGCATATCACGTTGAAAGCTGATGCTGGTGCTGCCCTCCAAGCGCCGACTGACTTCCACGCGGCAGACCCATGGAGCCGCGCCTTTCAATTCCAGGTCGATCTTCAGTTGTTCGCGCTCACGCACCTGCCAACCCTGGGGGAATTTCAAGACGAATTCCGCTGTCGGTCGGCCCTTGGAATCGGTGCCCACGGCAAGTTTTTCGAGGTCCAGTTCTCGGGGCTGCCACAGGCCATCGCGTTCCACGAGGTAGGGCACGCGGTTTCCCTGGGCATCACTCAGCCAAAGCTCGGGGAAGGCCTTTTGGGCTTCACGATCGAGTGGCACCCGAGCCCAGCCATTGGTGGCAGCCGGAGCGATGGCTTTGCGGCGCAGCGCGTCGCGATCCTTCGAGGAAGCATGTCCACAAGCTGGAAGCAGCATAAGCAGGGCGATGATCAGGTGTTTCATTCCTCTTCCTTTCGAGCCAATCGCTGATGGTTCCCGACCAGAGCCGCGGCAATGATCACGGCACCCACGCCCAGGAAGGCAAGGGCCTTGGTGGGCACATCGGCCCCATCCAAATCGATGCTCATGAGTTTGAGGCTAGCGATACCCAACCAGGTGTAACCCGCGATGGCCAAGGGCCGCCGGAGACTTCGGTCGGATTCCGAAAGGCCACGAAGCCATTGAGCAGCGCCCAAGGCAGCCCAGATCAGCGTTATCGCCACGCTGGCGCCGTGCGAAGAACCACCGAACCATCGAATCAGGTGGGCCACCTCTACGGCCAGGGTCACGCCACCCACGAATTCCAACCCCAGGAAGCCGAAGATGCGGGTGAAGCCCTCGCGGCGAGCTAGCAGGCCCCAGGCAACGGCGGCGAAGAGCCCTTCGGCGAAACGGCTATTGAAGAAGGGCAGCATGCCGGCCAACCGCGACCCCGGTGCGTAGGAAAAATCCCACACATCAAAGCCATGGCCAATCCAGCGCAGGGAGACGGCGACGGCCATGCCGAAGGCCATCCAAGTGAGTGTTCGTACACTTTGCTCGTCCCACTCAGGGCGCTCTTCTGCCGCGCCCACACTCCAGGCCAGCCCGATGGAAAACAGACCCCACACGGGACCCACCCAATGCCACGCCAGCGCCACCGGCACCGCAACGGCGAGATGACCTGCAGCTAACACCAGCAGGACCAGATCGGCACTGTGATCGCCCAGGCGTTCCCGCAAGGGCTTGACCAAGGCCAGGTTTACCGCTGCAAAGATCAGCACGGGGATGGCAAAGCCTTCCCGAGCCCACAGAAGCTGCTTCCAAAGCACCCAGGACAGGCTGGTGAAGGCGAGCGCAACCACAAACCAAAGGGGAATGGTCGCGGAGGGTTTGGCCTCTTCTTGCCCCGGCAGCCAGATCCAAAGGCCCGCCATGACGAGATGCAGCACCAACATCAGATACAGGGTACCGGCATCAAAGCTATTCACGTTCATGACGGCAGCCGCCACCAGGGCCCAGGTTCCAAAGGTCGCCAGGCCTCGTGGGAAGCCCCACTGGGCGCCGATCTTGCCGAGGTAGGGCACGGCTAGCGCCGCCGCCATGAGCACGGCGAGATACACAGTCAAGGCCACTTCGTGATGCCCGCCCTGGCTGAATACGAGCGGTGCCAGCAATCCCGTCAGAATGGCCACGAAAAGGGCGGCTCCGGATTTTGCCCGAGTGCTTAGGCCACCGGCTACCAGGGTGCAGACAAAGGTGGCGGCTAGGCCGAGGGTTGGCGGGAAGAAGTGGTATTCAAAGGCCCCCCAGCGGAAAGAAAAGACCAGGGTGCCGAGGCCCGCCAATAGCAAGGCCGCTCCCAGCTTCGGGCTGCGGCCCAGCAGTAGGCGCGCCGACCCAAAGCTGAGCGCACCGCCCACGACCATGCTCATCAGGAAGCGCAATTCCGGACCGATCCAGCCTTGCTGAATGGACCAATTCAGGAAGTAAATAGCACCAACTAAAAAGAGAAATGAGCCCGCTGCAGCGACCCACACGATGGGGTTGGCTGGTTTTTTGGCCACGGCGGGCTTCGGCTGGAAGGGCCTGGGCACCGACATAGGCACGGGCGGCGGAACGCCCACGGGGATGGGCCCCGTTTGGCGACTTGCGTCTCGGGTCGCCGCCGGGTTGATCTGGGATGAGAGCCACGCGACCTGGGCTTCCAAACGGGAAAGGCGCTCCAGAAGGTCTGGGGAAACCGGCTCCGGCTCGTGCATGGGAACTCCAGGAAGATTCGTCCAGCGTACCAGACCGCGGCTGAACGAAGGCCTCCGTTATGCTGGTGCCATGGACGCTCCGCTACTCTTGGCCTTGGCCCGTGCGCGCCTTCAGGCGGGCCTAGGCTGCATTCAGAATGTTTGGGTTTCCCCACGCGCTCTGGCCTTGACCTGGGCGCCGGATCGCCGGGCCGACTGGGAATCGGGCCTATCGTGGGTCTTTCTTTTGAATCCTTCCCCGGAACTCTGGTTGCTCCACGAAAAAGACCCCGCCATGGCCACGCTGAAGGCGGAAGCCAAGGGTGATCTCTCTCGGCGGTGGGGTCAGGAATTGAAAGGAGCGCATCTCGAAGATGTGGAGGGCGATCCCCGCGAACGCTGGCTCCGCCTGAGCCTGCGGCGTCGAGCCGTCACGGGCCGCATCGAAGAAATGCGCTTATGCTTCCAGGCCATTCCCGGGCGTGCCGGGCTGCGCTTGGATGGCGTGGATCTCAATCCCGCGCGAATGGGCATGGGGGTGATGTTTCCCACCACCACGCCCGAACCGCGTGCCTCCAGCCCCGCGATTCAGCGCTGGGAAGCGCAATTCGGTGATGGCTTGGCCTCGGCCCTGAATGGTCAAGTGCCCGAAGTATTGCCCGGCGAAGGTTCGCTGTTTGCAAGGCATCGCGCCTGGTCCCAGGCCCGAGCCAATTTGCTGATCCTGGCGCCGCGCCAAGCAGGCGTGGATCGAAAGCTGCTCAAGGAACGGCAACGTCTCCAACGCTATGGCGAGGCCTTGGCCAAGGACCGGACTCGCCATGAGGCGACATTGCCCTTGCGAGCCAAGGCCCAATCCCTTTCCGCCGAGCTTTGGCAGCTCAAGGGTGCTCAGGGACGCTTTGAACTCAGCGATGGCACCGTGATTCAATTACCCGAAGGCATGCGGGCCGAAGAAGCCGTTCAAAAATGGTTCTCGGCGGTCAAGCGGGCTGAGCGCGGCTTGCAGCGGGTGGTGGAACTGGAGAGCGAACAGGCAAGGCAGCTCTTGGAATTGGAAGCCCGGCTGATCGACCCGCCCCCAGCGCCTAAACCCACCAAGGAATTACCAAAACCGAAGGGCACGAAACGCATGGAAACCGGCTCCAAAAAAGACCTCAAACGCTCCGATGGCAAGGGCAAGGCCTATCGGAATGTCATGGTGGATGGTTGGGAAGTGATCATCGGCAAGGGCGATGCCGACAACGACACCCTGACCTTCAAGGTGGCCTCGGCCCTGGATTTCTGGATGCATGTGGCGGGCGTGCCCGGTAGCCACGTCATCATCCGTAACCCCGATCGCATCAGCGAACCCCCCCGCGAAGTGCTGGAGCGCGCGGCTCAGTTGGCGGCATTTTTCTCCAAGGCCCGGGATGGCGGCAAGGTGGAAGTCCATTGGTGTCGCGTGGCCGATGTGTCCAAGCCCCGTGGCTTTGCACCTGGAAAGGTCATGCTGAAGACCTTCAAGAGTGTGCGGGTTTACCCGAAGGAGTGAATTCCATGCGCCTCTATCTTTCCCGCTTCATTTGCCTGGATGTGGCTTCCAACCTGGAGCGGATGGAAGGGGAGTCCGATCGGGCAGCGGCGGGTGGTGCCGAGTTATGTGTCTTCCCGGAGTCGTTTCTCCATGGCTACACCCGTCAATTGGATGCAACTGAGGCTCGACGGAGGTTTGCGGCCATTTCGCTGCGTCACCCCGAAACCACTTTCCTCTTCGGCTCTTTCACCGAGGCCCGGCGCAATCGGATGACG
>JAUYES010000028.1 GCA_030691225.1 Holophaga sp.
CGAGTGAGATCGTAAGGAGTGACTTCGACAAGAACGCGATCACCGGGAAGGATGCGAATGAAGTTTTTGCGCATCTTTCCACTGATGTGGGCAAGGACCTGATGTTTGTTTTCAAGCGCAACGCGGAAAACCGCGTTGGGAAGTGATTCCACTACCGTGGCTTCAAGCTCAATGGCTTCTTCCTTGCTCAAGCGCGCTCCTCAGTATCCTCGAATTTTTGAAAGATCTTTACTACCGTTGCAAAGACGTCATCCGGCATTCCGGTACCGTCTACGAGTCGATAGCTGGACTTGCCCGAATAAAAAGCCTGGAGGGGCTTGAAGGTCGAGTAAAACTCCTTCATCCGACTCTTGAAGGCCTCGGCGGTATCGTCAGCGCGGTGCTTCAGGGAGCTTCCACACAGATCGCAAACGGATTCCACCTTGGAGGGCTTTCGGTCCAGGTGATAGATCGCTCCGCATGCGTTATTGCTGCAAACTCGGCGCTTTACCACTCGGTCTTCCAATGCTTCTTCGGGGACTTCGATATCAACCACGAGCCCTAACCGAATGCTCTGCGCGGAGAGGAAGTCCGCAAGTGCTTCAGCTTGTTGCAGGGTTCGAGGATAGCCATCGAACAACACATTCCGGTTTTCGTCTTGCAGCCGCGCAAAGACAAGTCCATTGACGGTGTCGTCGTCCACGAGTTTTCCAGCAGCCATAATGGCCTTGGCCCGAAGGCCAATTTCCGTCCCTTTCGAAACGGCATCTCTCAGAATATCACCCGTTGACAGGTGAACCAAGGAGAAGTTTTCAACTAAGCGTTTGGCTTGAGTGCCCTTGCCGCTCCCAGGAGGGCCGAGCAAAACATGAACTACCATTCCGGCCTTTTCGCTCATCGAGGTTTAGCCTCCGCGCGGGCCGAACGCCCTCCACGAACTCGACCCTGCTCCAGAAACCCGTCGTAATGACGCATGACTTGGTAACTTTCGAGTTGGGAGACAGTATCCATGGCCACACCTACAACAATTAGGAGCGACGTGCCACCAAAGTAGAAGTTGAGACCAGGCATGCTGTTGGTGATAACCAAAGGAACGATTGAAACTGCTGCTAAGTACACAGCACCGACAAACGTCAATTTGGATAGGACTCCATCCATGTAGACGCTGGTTTCTTTACCAGGACGAATGCCTGGAATGTAGCCGCCAGATCGTTTCATGTTTTCGGCCGTCTCATCAGGGTTGAAGACAATGCTGGTGTAGAAGAACGCGAAAAAGACAACCGTGACGACGAAAATCAAAGAGTAATACCAGAAATGTGTTTGCGGGCTGATGTAGCTTGCCGCCTTGGCCAACCATTCCCACTTTGTGAATTGCGCAATGGTAGCCGGGAAGAAAATCACAGAGCTCGCGAAAATCACAGGCATTACGCCTGCTGTATTCACCTTAAGGGGCAAATACGAACTGCGCTGGCTGGCCATATTCGAAGAATCAACTCGTCGAGCGTAATGGATGGGGATACGCCGGTAGGCATTTTCCACCAGAACAACTGCGAGCAGAACAGCCACCATGGCAGCGATCAACAGGAAGAATACGCCCGGTGGGGCGACGTTCCCTTTCTGCATGATCGAATCGCGGAACATGGAACCAAGTACTTGAAGTGCCTGGGGTAGACCCGACACAAT
>JAUYES010000031.1 GCA_030691225.1 Holophaga sp.
CTTGTGGTTTATGGCCTGGCGGTGTTCAAACCGCTTTATTATTCGAAGGCCCGTGGTATGCGTATCCTGACTGCTGGCCGGAACGGCAGGGCTGAAATTGAGGAATTCCAACGGGACAATCCGGTCATGTACATCCAGAAAAAAATCAATCTGGGAGGACGAGATCTGGGGGTGGTTTTCCTGGGCGGCAAGTACCTCACCACCTATGCCCGATGCAACCAGGGAGCTTGGAACACCACTATCGAGTCCGGCGGCAAGTACCAGCACTATAAGCCTTCGCAGGGCATTATTGACCTTGCCCATCGTGCCCAGGAACCCTTCGGACTCGATTTCACCTGCGTGGACGTGGTTGAGTGCGAGGATGGCCCGGTGATCTTCGAAGTCTCCGCCTTTGGCGGCTTCCGAGGCATTCAGGAGACAAGCGAACTCGACCCGGCCCGTCTCTATGTGGATTATGTATTGGAAAAGGTGGCAAAACAATGAAAGACCTGAATCGTTCCACCCTTGTCAGCCAATTTTTCGCCGACCGGGAGTTGTCCAACCAGCTTACCCTGCGCTTTACTGGTTGCGTCATTCAGCTCCAGAGTGACAGCCCGGCGCTCGTCACCGCACTCCATCACTATTTTCTGCCATTTGTTACTTTTGCCGGGGATTTTCCAGACATCAGGATCACCGCCATCGAAGCGCCGCCTCCTGAATTAGCGCTGCCGTATGTCGCCAAAACCCCTGACCCTGGCAAATCTAAAATCAAGGAAGAGTACGTCGATGTCATCGGTGGCCGGGTGGTGCGTAAGCGACTAACCGGCATGGTCTTCATCTTTGGTGGCGGGGACAATCTTGCGGTCGGCCCCTGTCTCGCCAACAGCAATCAGGTGGTGAATTTCGTGAACAACCGCTTCATTGCCTGGCAACTGGAGCGGGGTTGCCTGCTCGGCCATGCCGCCGCAGTCCAGCACCACAACCGGGGGCTTGCCATCGCCGGTATCTCCGGTGCCGGTAAATCGACCCTTGCCCTCCATATGATGAGCGACGGGACTACTTTTACCAGCAACGATCGACTCCTGATTCACAAGAGGGACGATGGCGGCGGCCTCGCCATGTGTGGGGTGGCCAAGCTTCCCCGCATCAATCCCGGCACTGCACTGAACAACCCCAATCTTACCAACGTCATCCCCGTCGAAAATGCCGAGCATTTTGCCACCCTCTCGCCGAAGGAACTCTGGGACCTGGAACATAAATACGATGTATTCCTCGATGAATGCTTTGGCAAGGATCACTTTGATCTTGAAGGCCCTTTAGATGGAC
>JAUYES010000037.1 GCA_030691225.1 Holophaga sp.
AACCTCTCTGCCGAGTTAACCCGAAGTGGTGGTTCAGCTTCTATGGTCGAATCGGTCATCCGCAGCGTGGCCAGCCAGTTCCAGAGCCGCGCCTCGATTCTGCTTCCTGACGAGAATGGCCACCTGACCACACAGGGCAATGACCACCAAGCGATCACAGACAAGGAAATCGCGGCGGCTCAGTGGGTCTTCGATCACCAGGAAGCCGCCGGACTCGGCACCGACACCTTGCCTGGCGCCAAGGCGCTCAACCTTCCACTCAATGGATCAAGTGGGATCATTGGCGTGATGGCCGTTCAACCCGAGGGCGTTCCCAAGTGGACAGAGCCCGATCAACGGCACCTACTGGAAGCCTTTGCCAACCAAACGGCCTTGGCCCTCGAACGTGCCTTGCTTGTGGAAAAAGGCGCCAAGGTGCAGCAGAATGCGAACCTCGATCATCTGCGGAACACCCTTTTGTCATCGGTATCCCACGACCTCTGTTCACCCTTGGCCCGCATCCTGGATGTTGCCAGCACACTTTTGCAGGAAAATGATGCACAGGCCAATCTCGACTACCGCCAACAAGCCGAGATCATTCAAGGGGAAGCCCAGCGATTGCAGCGCCAAATCAAGAATTTGCTTGATGTGACACGCCTAGAATCGGGACACGTCGTCGTCAACAAGGTGGGAGTGGCAGCTCGTCAGCTTATCGAATCAGCGCTAAATCACGCCAGCCGAGCCTTGAAGGGGCGGAACGTTAAGCTCGAAATCCCCCCCAATCTGCCCCTGATCCCCGCGGATCCTCTGCTAATGGAGCAGGTGCTCATCAACCTGCTAGAAAACGCCGCCAATTTTTCACCTAAGGATCAGTCCATCGAATTACGAGCCTGGGCCACCGATCGGTCCATCACTCTGGCGGTATTGGATCGCGGCAGCGGACTGCCGGTTGGTCTTGAAGAAAAAATATTCGAAAAACTCGTGCGAGCATCCACTGCCCAGGGAGAAACGGGTGGAGGCCTTGGTCTCACGATTTGCAAAGGAATCGTCGAAGCCCATGGCGGTTGGATCCAAGGGAGCAACCGTGCCCAAGGCGGCGCCCAGTTCCTGGTAAGCCTTCCCCTGGAGGAATCACCGCCAGGGGAGCGCACCTAGCGAGAAAAACCTACCGCGCGAGGCCGATCCTGCCATCCGGCGAAACCATGGTTTGCTGAGGATTGGCCTGCGGAGCGGCGGGTTTCCCAGGCTGTGGCCTTGGAGGCTCTGGCGCCGTAAGGCTCCCCGATTCCCGACCACCACCGGTGGTGATGGACATACCTCGCTCCATGTTGGACCGAGACATATCGCTGGTGGAACTAACACCCTCAAGCTTGAGCTTGAATTCACCCACGTTCGTGGCGCGTTTGAGAGCTTCCTCAACGGAAATCAATCCTTCCTGAAGCAGGAAATAGAGGCTCTGGTCGAAGGTTTGCATCCCGTATTGACTTGTGCCAGCCGCAATGACATCCCGTAGTCCCTTGGTTCGTTCCTTATCCTCAATGCAAGTTCGAACCGTCTCCGTGGTGATAAGCACTTCCACGGCAGGCACGCGCCCCTGGCCATCAGCACGAGGAACAAGGCGTTGAGAAACAACGGCCTTGAGGACCTGAGCCAACTGAAGGCGAATCTGCTTCTGGTGGTGCGGCGGAAACACGCTGATGATGCGGTTGATGGTTTCGGTGGCATCCAGCGTATGTAGGGTCGAGAAAACTAGATGGCCGGTTTCGGCGGCATGAATCGCCGTTTCAATGGTTTCAAGATCGCGCATTTCGCCCACAAGGATCACGTCGGGATCCTGGCGCAGCGCCGCGCGCAGCGCCGTGGCAAAGCTCTTGCAATCGGCTTCCACTTCACGCTGGTTGATGATGGAAAGATTGTCCCGGTGCAGGTATTCGATGGGATCTTCGATTGTCAAAATATGTTCCGTGCGCGTGGCGTTGATCAGATCAATGATCGCGGCCAAGGTGGTGGATTTCCCGGATCCGGTGGTGCCCGTCACAAGCACCAGGCCACGCTGTTCCTCCGCAATTTTATTCAGCGATCGCGGCAGCATTAGATCTTCGATGCTGAAAATGCGGCGGGGAATTACGCGCAGCACCATTCCAACAGTGCCCCGCTGATTGAAAATATTGCAGCGGAAACGACCCAAGGCCGGTACGGAGTAGGCCAAATCAAGATCCAGATTCTCCTTGAATTTAGCCTTCTGTCGGTCCGAGGCCATGATCGAATAGGCCATGGCGATGGTGTCTTCCTGCACCAGTTTTTTAAACTGAGTCATGGGTGTCAGATGACCCTTCACTCGCGCGATGGGGTAGTTGCCCACCTTGAGATGCAAGTCCGATCCACCCAGGTCCACAACCGTAGTCAGAAGTTCGTTGATATGCATTTACGGCTCCAGGATGGAATTTCTCAAGATTGTACAACTCCTCGCAACATCCAAGGGTGTCTAGGTTAAGGCCTTGTCAAGTATTTCACCTCGAAAATGATAGAAAAGGCTGGTAAAATCATGGGTTCGGCTTGCATTCCTCCCGACCCGGAGGCTAGGCCCATTTAAAAGGACCCCATGACGCCCATCGAGAAGTTTCGCAATATTGCCATCATCGCCCACGTGGACCACGGGAAGACCTCCCTGGTGGACGCCATGTTCAAGACCGCCCATGTTTTCCGCGATAACCAGCGGGTGCAAGAACAGGCGATGGATAGTAACGACCAAGAACGGGAACGAGGCATCACGATCCTGGCCAAGACTACGGCCATTCATTGGGGCGGCTACCGGTTCAATATTGTTGACACGCCCGGTCACGCCGATTTCGGTGGCGAAGTGGAACGCGTGCTTAGCATGGTGGATTCCGTAATTCTGGTTGTGGACGCCTTTGACGGCCCCATGCCCCAGACCAAATTCGTGACTCGCAAGGCCCTGGCTCTCGGCCTGAAACCTATCGTCGTTATCAATAAGGTGGATCGCCCCGGTGCACGCCCACTCTGGACGCAAGATGCCGTCTTCGAACTTCTTATCGAACTGGGTGCCCATGATGACCAGTTGGATTTCCCGGTGGTCTTTACCTCCGCGAAGCTTGGCTACGCACTGTATGACGTCAATGACAACCCCGAAAACATGGATCCCCTCTTCGACACCATCGTGAAGCATTGCCCCAGCCCCAAGGGCGATCCCGAGCAGCCACTGCAGATGCAAGTCACCCTAATGGATTACAACGACTTCGTTGGCCAGATCGGAATCGGGCGTATCTTCAACGGTACCCTCAAGATTGGCGATCAAGTGGCGTTGGTGAAGCGCGACGGCGCGATTCAGCAGCACAAAGTGACGATGCTTTACGGATTCGAAGGCCTTACCCGTGTCAATCTCACGGAAGCAGGTGCTGGAAATATCATAGCGATCGCGGGCATCCCTGATATCCGCGTGGGCGAAACCATCGCCAGCCTGGAAAACCCCGTGGGTCTGCCCTACGTGGATATCGACGAACCAACCATCTCCGTGATGTTCATGGTAAATACGGGCCCCTTCTCGGGCCAGGATGGCAAATACACCCAGTCCCGGCGTATCCGCGAACGCCTCACCAAAGAGTTGCAGCACAACGTGGCCCTGCGAGTCGAGGACACTGAAAACGCCGATAGCTGGAAGGTCAGCGGACGCGGCGAGCTCCACCTCTCGGTGCTCATCGAGACCATGCGCCGTGAAAATTTCGAACTCTGCGTGAGTCGCCCTGAAGTAATCATCCATACCAACCCTGAAACCGGGGAAAAAGAAGAACCCTATGAGGATCTTCAGGTGGACGTGCCCGATACCTATATGGGCGTGGTCATGGAAAAGCTCGGATCCCGCAAAGCCGAGATGCAGGACATGGCCAATGAAATGGGCCGCGTGCGGCTCCACTTCAAGATCCCCAGCCGTGGCCTTATCGGGTATCGCAGCGAATGCCTCACGGACACCCGTGGCGAAGGCATCCTGAACAGCATCTTCAGCCACTACGGCCCCTACCGCGGCGAAATGCCCCGCCGCAAGAACGGCGTGCTCATCAGCATGGATACCTGCGAGTCTGTGGGTTTCGCCATCATGAATCTGGAAGACCGTGGCAAGTTCTTCATTCACCCTGGCACAAAGTGCTACGAGGGCATGATCGTGGGCGAACATTGCCGCGATAACGATCTGGTGGTGAACGTCGCCAAGGCCAAGAAGCTCTCCAACATGCGTTCCAGCGGCAGTGATGACGCCACGCGCCTCACTACACCCATCGAGCACACCCTAGAGCAAGCCCTCGAATACATCGACGATGACGAACTCGTGGAAGTGACCCCCAACTTCATCCGCATGCGGAAGAAGGTGCTAGGCACCAGCGACCGTAAAAAGTCCGAGAAGCGTTCAGATTCTTAACCACAGGCAGTTCTTGCCACTTCACAAAAAAGCCCGGCCTTGTGGCCGGGCTTTTTTGTGAATTAGAAAAGAGAAGAGCATCGTCAGACGTACAACACAAAAGGCCCAGACATGCTGGGCCTTCGTGAACTTTGAAACGACCGGCTTAGGCCAGGGCGTTAACTTTGGAAGTCAGGCGGGACTTGGCGCGGTTGGCGGCATTCTTGTGGATGACGCCCTTGCGAACGGCCTTGTCGACCACGCCCAAAGTGGCGGGCAGCAGGGCAGCGGCATCGGCTTTCTTGCCGGTGGCGACGGCGGCCAGGAATTTCTTGAGGGTACTCTTCATGGCCGACCGGTTTGCGCGGTTGCGCAGACGGGCTTCAGCGTCACGACGAGCTTTTTTGGTTGCAGACTTGTGATTTGCCATTCTTGGACTCCTGCTTGGGGGTCACGCAGACCCTTAAGCGTGAAGGATTATCCTACCTTTACACGCTTCAAAGTCAAGGGGAAAGAACCCGCATTACGGCAATTCTGCACCTTCCAGCGATGCCCTATCCAGGGCATGCTAGTCGGAGGCTCCAGGCTTCCGGAAAAGGGTTGTCATGGAGCGCATCAAGGCAATGTTTAAAGCCAGTTTGGAATCGGCGTTGCCGGGTCAGGAGATCCTGCTCGAACGCCCCAAGAGTGCCGACATGGGCGATTTTGCCTTTCCCTGTTTTAAAGCGGCCAAGACACTGGGACAGAACCCTACCCAAATCGCCAAGGAACTGGCGGCCAATCTAAGGCTCGAAGGCGCTGAGATTCTAGCCGTTGGACCCTACTTGAATCTCAAATTGGATCCCAGCGTGCGAGCCCGCCTCATTCTGGAAGCAATCTGTGGCTCGGTGGCCTTCGGCAGTGCACCCCCACACGAGGAAACCGTGTTGGTGGAATACAGCAGCCCCAACATTGCCAAACTCTTCACCATCGGCCACCTGCGCTCCACCATGATCGGCCATACCCTTGCGCAAGTGAACCGCTACCTCGGCTGCCAAGTTCAACGTCTGAATCATCTGGGCGACTGGGGCACCCAATTCGGCACCCTGCTGGCAGCCTACAAGCGCTGGGCAGAAATTCAGAACCCCAACCTCGACCAGGATTTTGACTGGGCGGATGAAATCCCCGAAAAGCGCCGCACGCCATTATTTCGCCTGTTCCAGCTCTATGTCCGCTTCCACCAGGAAGAGGAATCGCAACCCGAAATGCGCGATGAAGCCCGCGGATGGTTCAAGCGACTCGAAGGTGGCGATGTGGAGGCAAGACGCCTGTGGACTTGGTTCCGACAGGTATCCTTGGCCGAATTCCAGCGCATCTACGACCGCCTTGGCGTGGGCTTTGACGCCATGGATGGGGAAGCCTTTTACGAAGACAAACTAACCTCCGCCATCGAAAAACTTCGTGCCGCAGACATTCTCGAAGATGGTGAAGGCGGTGCCCAGATTGTGCGCTTGGAAGATGTGGGTATCCAAACCCCCTCCATCATGCTGAAAGGCGATGGCACAAGCATCTACGCCACGCGTGATCTAGCCGCCGCCATCTTCCGCCAGGAAACCTACGCCTTTGACCGTTGTCTGTATGTGGTGGGTAGCGACCAGGTCTTGCATTTCCAGCAGCTCTTCGCGGTGCTCGCCAAGCTGGATCCATGGTTCAAAGGCCGCATGACTCACACGCCTTTTGGCATGATCAAGCTGCCCGAGGGCAAGATGTCCACCCGCAAGGGCAATGTGGTCTTCCTAGAAGACGTGCTAGACGAAGCGGTCACACGCGTCCTGGCAGTCATCAACGAAAAGAATCCCGAACTGCCCAACAAGGAAGCTGTTGCAGAGATGCTGGGCATGGGAGCCGTGGTCTTCTTCGACGCCTTGAACGACCGCGTGAAGCCCATCACCTTCACCTGGGACCGCGTCATTGCCTTGGATGGTGATACCGGCCCCTACGTTCAGTACGCCCACGCCCGAATTCTTTCTGTTCTTCGCAAGGCGGGCTGCGCCTGGGTCGAAAAGGCGCGACTCAGTGAAACCCCGACAGCAGCCATAGCTGCCCTGCCCTACCGAGCCGTGGAGATTCCCTCCTCCTTGACCGGCCTTGAGGACGGTCCGGCCCAAAACCTGCTGTTTG
>JAUYES010000062.1 GCA_030691225.1 Holophaga sp.
CAGTGGCAAGCCGCTGTTTACCTCGAAAGACAAGTTCGACTCGGGCTGCGGTTGGCCCAGTTTCACAAAACCCGTGGACGCCGATCAAGTCGTAGAAAAGCGCGATTTAACCCACGGCATGATCCGCACCGAGGTCCGCTCGAAGGATGCGAATTCCCATCTTGGTCATGTCTTTGATGACGGACCCGCCGATAAGGGTGGACTTCGCTACTGCATTAATTCGGCATCCCTTCGCTTCATCCCCCTCAACGATCTAGAGAAAGAAGGTTACGGAGGCTTCCTTCCCTTATTTGGCCGCCCTGCCCCAGTGAACAGGGAGGAAATCGCCACCTTCGCGGGCGGTTGTTTCTGGGGCATGGAAGATCTCTTGCGCCGTCAGTCGGGCGTAACCGCCATCGAAGTGGGCTACACCGGTGGTGCGGTTTCCCATGCCACCTACGAAAACCATGAGGGCCACGCCGAGGCTGTTCAGATTCGCTTCGACCCCACCAAGACCAGCTACGACACGCTGCTGCGGTTTTTCTTCCGCATGCACGATCCCACCACACTCAATCGGCAAGGCAACGACCGCGGCAGTTCCTATCGCAGTGCGATCTTCTTCCATAGCCCGGAGCAGAAGCGCATCGCGGAGAAGGTTAAGGCGGAAGTGGACGCCTCCGGCAAATGGAAGAGCCCCATCGTCACTGAAATCACTGCCGCTAGTTCATGGTGGAAGGCTGAGGAACACCACCAGGATTATCTTGAAAAACACCCAGGCGGGTATACCTGCCATTACGTACGGGACTAGTTGCAACAGGGCGCAATCGCTTGAGTCTTGCGTTTCAGGCCAAGGAAGGGTTTGGCCTCTATTTGGCAGGCCATGATTTCATCCTGAAAAGCGGCGCTCTTCTTGATTTCGTCGACAAAGGTCTTGGCCAGTATTTGCCCAGCAACGAGATCCGTGGGGAAATGCACTCCGGCAAGAATGCGACCCCAGGCCGCCCGATGAGCGTAGTCAAAGAGTGCCTGTCGAGCCCCAGGGAATATTTCCGCAAGAACCTCGGCTTGCATAAACAGATATAACGCGTGACCGCTGGGGTAGGAAAAGCCCTCTGGGGGGGGGATACAAGGCAGCACCCGGGCATCCATCCTGAAAGGACGGGGTCGCTGGAAGGGTGTTTTGGCGGCCGCGCTGATCGGACCCAATTCCTTCCCAATATCGCGAAACAACAACGCAAGACGGGGAAGCTTGGCTTCTACAAACCACGGCCCAAGGGTTTCAGAAAAATTCCACACAGTGCCGATATGCACCGCCTTAGCCCAGGCTACTGATTTTGGTGTGCGCCAAACCTGGACTTGCAGCACGGCCTCGAGATCGGCCGCCGCAGCCAAGGAGCCCGGAGCGGGCGGAGGGGGAATGGCTGCCACAAAATCAACCTTCGATCCCACCAGGAAACGTGGAACCTGAGGCGTTTCAGCCTGAATAAAGCCAAGGGAACCCAGCACGAAAGCTAATGAAATTCCCCATGTATTCAGCATGTGCATGATGATCTTCTCCCAAAACCCAAACCGCTAGCCCTTGCGCCTCAACCACACCGCCGCGATAAGCGAAGTTAGCAGCCCCGTCACCCACGTTCCAAATACCCCAGAAAAGGCCGCGGGCAATGGCTTCTGCCAGGGAGCTTGAGCACGGATCAATTCGTCAATGCGAGCCAAATTGAGTCCATCCTGGGCCATTTTCATGCGGCCGATCCTTTCCAAATCCTGGAAATACGATGGAAAGACAACCGTAGTAAGGAGCAGGCTGCCCCCGAAAATGATCAGCGAACCCAGCACAGAAATGGCCACGCCGAGCACGACCTGTCGGCCATAACCCGTGTGGGGAGCCGTTTTGCGGAGCCCCCAGATCACCACCACAATCTGAATAGGCATCACCATCCAGAACAGGGGAAAGGTTGCCGGATCCCGGTGCCAACCCACAGATACCCAGATAAAACTCCAAGCACTCACCAGGATGCCCAGAAGGAGTCCTGCCGTAAGAGTTGGATTCATGGTCGCCTCCGGCCTCGAATGTACAGGAAAAAGACACGGAGCGCCTTGGCTCCGTGTCTTTTCTTGAGAGCGGAAAAAATCAGCCGTTCTTTTGAACGAA
>JAUYES010000023.1 GCA_030691225.1 Holophaga sp.
CCTTGCCCCACGCCCGCTGATATTCGACCCTTCATCGGCCCCACCGTGCGTGGGCTATTCCTAAGCCTCCTGAGAGCTCAGGAGCAGCGAATCGATGAAGTCATGGCGCATTATTGGAAGGTATTCGGAGAAGCGGGTCTCTTCGAGCACCAGGTTTATGATGGCGTGCAGTTGTTATTGGGGCGCCTGAAGCGCCAGGATCACCGCATTAATGTCATCACGGCTAAGCCCGCGACCTTTGCCCGACAGGTGGCCCACAATCTGGACCTGAACCTGATCATCGATGAGATTTTTGGCCCAGCCATCGATCAGCCTTGGCCGGGAAAGATTGAGTTCATGAAATCCATCGCCCAAGGCGGCGCGCTTTGCGGTTCAGGCTACCTCGTCGGCGACCGCAGCGAGGATATGCAAGCCGCCCTGGAATTTGGCCTTACTCCGCTGGGGGTCACCTGGGGCTACGGCACGCGCGAGGAGCTATTGGAGGCAGGCGCCGAAGCGGTTTTTGATGAGGTCAAGACCCTGGACGCCTGGTTCCAAAAGGAACTGCCAGACCCCGAAACCCACGATCTTGTTGCCCGAGCCGAATAAGATTTCCTAAAAACCCCCCCCAAAAAACCCCGTAGTTCACGGGGTTTTTTGGTTTTAGGCCCAAACCCACGGCCCGTGCTCGTCCTTCCTGTTGCCAGATTGGGGACAGCCAGTAAAACTGGGCTGAAGCAATCGGATCGGCAGTCCTTAATCCCTTACGGAACTCAAAGGAGAAACGTCGTGCCCAAACCCCCTTCTGCCCCACGCGTCGCGGCCATCGTTGGCCCATTCACGTCCGGGAAGACCACGCTGATGGAAAGCTTGCTCTTCGCCTCTGGCGCCCTCCCACGCAAGGGTTCCGTGAAGGAAGGCAATTCCGTGGGTGATTTCTCGCCCGAATCGCGCGCCCGGCAGATGAGCCTGGATGCCGATGTGGCCACCATCAATTATCTGGACGAATCCTGGACATTCATTTCGTGCCCTGGTTCGGTGGAATTCCTCCAGGAAATGACCGGCGCCCTAATGGTCGCGGATGCCGCGGTCGTCGTGGTGGAGCCCGATCCCAACCGCGCCATGATGGCCGCGCCCATCCTCAAGTTCCTCGATGATCACAAGATTCCCCACCTGATTTTCGTAAACAAAATGGATGGCCTCGACGCTGCCAAGTATCTCGGCGCAACCGTTGAAGCCCTCCAGACCTGGTCCGCCAACCCTCTGGTGCTGCGCCAGTGCCCCATCATCGAAGGGGAAAGCCTGAACGGCTATGTCGACCTGTCCTTTGAACGGGCCTTCCGCTACAACAACCATCAAGAATCCACCCGCATCGAAATCCCGAACAACCTAAAAGATGAAGTGGGCGCTGCCCGCATGGAAATGTTGGAAAAGATCTGCGCGCTGGACGACGATCTGATGGCCGCACTGCTTGAAGAACGCCTGCCTGGCATGGAAGAAGTCTTCAAGGTCATGCGCGGTGGCTTCCAAGACGCCAAGCTGGTGCCCGTGCTTTTCGGCAGCGCCGAACGTGATGGTGGCGTGCGCCGCATCCTCAAGCTCCTCCGCCACGAAGCACCCGAATATACCGCCACCGCTGCCCGCAACAATCTGCCCACGGACGCACCCTTGGCGCAGGTTTGGAAAACCGTTCACGCCATGCACATCGGCAAGCAGAATTATGCGCGGGTATGGAAGGGCGAGATCGCCGATAGCTCAACCCTCGGGGGAACGCGCATCTCGGGCATGAATAAAATCTTTGGCCAGAAACAAGAGAAGGTCACCAAGGCCGTGGCAGGAGAAATCGTGGCCTTGGGTCGCATGGACCCAATCAAGACCGGACACGGCCTCACCACCCAGGCTCAACCACTCGACTTGCCATGGCCAGCGGCGCCCCAGGCCGTGCTGCCCATTTCCCTGAAGGCCACCAAGAGTGGCGAAGAAGTGAAACTCTCCAGCGCGCTTGCCAAGCTGGTGGAAGAAGATCTGTCCTTCCACCTGGAACAGAACGCCGAAACGCAAGAACGCATCCTCTGGGGCCAGGGCGAAATCCATCTCAAGAACGGCGTTGCGCGCTTGAAGTCGAAGTACAACGTTGAGGTGGCCGCCGAAAAACCCTTGGTGCCCTATCGCGAAACCATCAAAAAGG
>JAUYES010000098.1 GCA_030691225.1 Holophaga sp.
ATCGTGGAACGCTCTTCGTGTATCTCGTCCACATCCCCTTCAAAGTTAGCAAAGGGGCCGTCTATGATACGCACCTTATCGCCCTTCTCAAAGTGGAATTTTGGCTTCGGACGCTCCTGAGTCTCTTCAGTGTGGTGCATGATCTGTCGGACTTCTTCATCCGTCAAAGGCGTAGGCCTCTTCTTGTTCGCACCAACAAAGCTTGTGACCTTGGGCGTGTTCCGCACCAAATGCCAGTCGGCATCTTCCATTTCGAGGCTGGTACCCTTGGCGTGTACAGCGATCTGAACAAGCAAATACCCGGGGAAGGACTTGCGCTTTTTAAGGACGCGTTCCTTTTTGCCTGATTTGGCGTCTACCTTCATTTCTTCGTAGGTTTCTTCGGGAATCTGGATATCACCGAAAAATTCGTCCCGAGCTTCCATCTTGATTCGCTGGCGCAGGCTTTCCATCACCTTCGCCTCGTATCCCGAGTAGGTATGGATGATGAACCAAGCCAACTGTTGCCCAGAAGCCTGCGCGGTAGGCGCTTCTTGTTGAATACCGATGAGGTCGGTCATGGCTTCCTCCTGGCCTAGTGGTGCGGGAGGATGAACTTCATCCCCCAGGTGATGACCAAGTCCGCAACGTAAAGGAAAAGCCCCACAAAGACAGACACAAAAATCACGGCTCCCGTCGAGCTCATGACTTTCTCTTTTCCAGGCCAATCCACGCGGTTGAGTTCAGCGAAGAGGTCTTTTGTCTGTTGCTTAATGGCACTAATCACGATGAACCCCCGCAGCGGGCAGACTTTCAAAAAACCGGCCCCAGCACGACTGGCTGGGGCCGAAGCACGAAGTGGCAGGGGAGACAGGGGTCGAACCTGCGACCTGCGGATTTGGAGTCCGCTGCTCTGCCAACTGAGCTACTCCCCTATATCAAGAGGCCGTAAAACCTAGCCCCGCCATAGCGGGGCTAGGCCAACAACTCACTTCGATTCGCGATGGGGCTTGTGACCACCACAGAACCGGCAGAACTTTTTGAATTCAAGTTTGCCAGTGGTGGTTTTTTTGTTTTTGGTGGTGGTGTAATTCTTACGCTTACACTCGGTGCACTGCATTTGAACGATATCGCGCATGTCTAATCCTTGCTATTCGATGACTTCGTCGACGCGGCCGGAACCGACCGTGCGTCCACCCTCGCGGATGGCGAACTTGAGGCCCTTTTCCATCGCGACGGGACAGATGAGCTCGACCGTCAGGGTGACGTTATCGCCAGGCATAACCATCTCGCGACCGGCTTCCAAGGTGATGGAGCCCGTCACGTCGGTCGTACGGAAGAAGAACTGAGGGCGGTACTTGTTGAAGAAGGGAGTGTGACGACCACCCTCATCCTTGCCCAAGACGTACACAGCTGCCGTGAACTTGGAATGGGGAGTGATGCTGCCAGGCTTGGCAAGCACCTGACCACGCTCGACATCCTTGCGCTCAACGCCACGCAGGAGAATGCCGGCATTATCGCCCGCTTCGCCCTGATCGAGGAGCTTCTTGAACATTTCGATGCCGGTTACAACCTTCTTGACCGTGGGCTTGATGCCGACGATTTCGATGTCTTCGCCAACCTTGACGATACCCTGCTCGATACGGCCGGTGACGACAGTGCCACGACCGGTGATCGTGAACACGTCTTCGATGGGCATGAGGAAGGGCTTGTCCTTGGGACGGGCAGGATCGGGGATGTAGGAATCCACGGCTTCCATCAGATCCATGATGCACTTGCATTCAGGAGCTGCGGGATCGCCGGAATCCATAGCCTGCTTCGCCGAGCCAGCAACAATTGGAATATCGTCGCCAGGGAAGCCATAGGAAGAAAGCAGCTCACGGAGTTCCATTTCGACCAATTCGGCCAATTCTGGATCCGCAATGTCCATTTTGTTCATGAACACAACCAGGGAGGGCACGCCAACCTGACGGGCGAGCAGGATGTGCTCACGGGTCTGAGGCATGGGGCCGTCGGTGGCTGCAACCACGAGAATGGCGCCATCCATCTGGGCGGCGCCAGTGATCATGTTCTTGATGTAATCCGCGTGACCAGGGCAATCCACGTGCGCATAGTGGCGACGGGTCGTCTGGTATTCCACATGGGCGGTGTTAATCGTGATCCCACGAGCCTTTTCCTCGGGAGCAGAGTCGATCTGGTCGTAAGACTTAACGGCACCGCCGTGAAGCTTGGCCAAGATCATGGTAATGGCAGCCGTCAACGTGGTTTTGCCATGGTCCACGTGACCAATGGTGCCGATGTTGACGTGCGGCTTCGAGCGATCGAATTTCTCCTTGGCCACGATTGCCTCCTGAGGGTGGGTGTGAAGTGATGGAATACGGGGTGAGAAACAGTGGAGCCCACAGCCGGGATTGAACCGGCGACCTCGTCCTTACCAAGGACGC
>JAUYES010000113.1 GCA_030691225.1 Holophaga sp.
TTAGGGGCAGCCTTGGTGGCGTTCTTCGGCGTTCCGTCCTTTTCCAAATACTTGGCCGGGTCCGCCAGCAGCTTCTTGTCGCATCCGGGGCAGCAGAGACGGTATTCGCGTCCCTTCACTTCCACGACGGGGCTCTTGGCGGTGACGGCGTGCCCTAGGACCGGGCAGATGGTGTTGTTCGCGGGCTTGGCTTGCGGGGTTGAGGCAAGAGCCAGGGTGAGCAGGAGGTTGAGCATGGAGATCCTCTGGTGGTTACGGCCAATAGACGATGGCGAGACCCAGGCCGTTCTTAGGGCCGCCATTGGAAAGGCCAACGAAGGCGGATGCCTTCACGGCCCATTTGGGATTGAAGAGGTGGAACACGTCCGCCGTGATTTCGCGGGCACCTGGGGATCCCTGGAACTGGGGTCCTCGCGCCTCAAAGGAAAGCGAGTACTTCGTTCGGTACTGGAATAGGGACAATGCGGATCCGACCACATAGGCCCCGCCATTCATCCCATCGTCGCTCGGGGTCACGGTGGAACCGCCGCCCATCCCACTTCCCATACCGCTGCCCATGCCGCCAAATCCACCGGTCTTGATCCATCCGGCCAGCCCGGACACCTGGAAGCGATCCCAGCGGTACTGGGGCGTCAGAAAGACTCCGATGTCCATCTTGCCCGTGCCAAGACCTTTGGAGTCATTGGCTGTCGGGAGCTTCAGGGCGAGACCGCCATCCAAGTAAAAACCGGATAAACCAGTACCCACAAAACGCCGAATGCCTCGCAGAAGGACATCACCCGAGCCACTTGATTGTTCCGAGGTGCCATTTCCAGTGGTCTTGAGTTGAAGCATCGGAAGGGTCGCGCTCACGTCGTAGCGAGAAGAGGCGTAGCCCACGGTTCCATAGGCGAAGGAAAGCGTGGATTTCGTGGGTGAACCGAAGTCGCCAGAACGACGTCCTAGCCCCGATTCGAGGTACAGCGCTCCTCCTGATGTCTGGGCATAGCCAGAACTGCAAAGGACACCAAGCAGGCCGATTAGACGGAAATGACGATTCACGGCTGGCCTCCCTGCGAAGGCTTCCGGTTCTTGGCACCAATCCGCGCCTCGATGTCGGCGACTTTCTTTTCGAGGATTTCCAGGCTTTGCTCCTGGAGTTTCAACTGTTCCAGCGTGAGATTGCCTTTCCGGATATTCGAGGCATTTTCATGGAGCATCCCCGCCAGGTCGTCGACAATCTCCGCAAGAGACGCACGATCAGGCGCAGGCATCGCGGGGGATTGGTCGAGCAGGCGGAGGGTGCGCTCAAGCAATCCCTGGATTCGTTTGGTCACTCGGGCCAACGCCCGAACGGTATCTTCATTGAGGGGGCGTTGGGTTTGCCCGGAGGCCAATTCCGCCCCCCGGCTGACAGGCGCATCCTGGGCCTGGATCGGAAGAACGAGGGCTAGTAAACCCAAAATCAGTCGTGCGAGCTTCATGGGGACTCCGGTGCATGGAGGGTCCTCAGGGTGGAGACGTGCTCACCCTGAGGCTGAACGAAAAGCCTTACTGCTTCTTGCCGAGTTCCGTTTCGAGGGCATCCATCTTCTTGCCCATGCCCGTCATCCGGTCACGCATCTGCTTGGACATGTCTGTGTTCATCTGCCCCTGCTTCATGTGCTTGGACATGTCCTGCATCATGGTCGCCATGTCATCCATCATCGTGGCCATGTCGCCCATGGCCTTCATGTCCATGACGGGATGCTTCTCCATCATTCCAGACATCTTCTGCATCATCTGGTTCATCTGGGTCATGGTCCCGACCATGCCCTTCATCATGTCTCCCTTCATCATGTTGCCCGTCATCATCTGGCCGCTCTGGTGATGGGCATCGTGCTGAGTGCCGGTCATGGAAGGTCGAACACAACGCCCACACAGCAGTGGTACGTATCAAGTTATGGAAAAGCATGAAGCCTCCGAAATGTGGCAGCGAGGATGGAGCTGCCCAATCATCCTCGTTTGCCAGCACAACCCTGCCATCCACCAGATGGCTGATAGGATGGAATGACCATGTTAAAAGCGCCCATCAGGACCGATCCAACACATGATGGATGGCCCTCTCACAGAGTTGGTGGGCTGATACTGCTGCTGATCGGGGCCGTCCTCACGGATCTCATCACTGATCGGTTCTCGTGCGGGAGCGATGCAAGGCTGCTCATGACCAAGGGCCTCTTCACCCTTCTCGCCATCGTTGGAGCCTTTTGGATCTACCTATTCCTTCGTTCCCGATCCAGAGTCATCAGGAGACTGTCTAGCGGCCTCGGGCAAGTTCAAGCAGAAGCAGAACGCTGGAGGTCTGAAAGCCAGACACTTGCCTCCGGTCTGGCGGTCGCCATCGACGAACAGTTCAACCGATGGGAGCTGTCATCTGCTGAGCGAGAGGTAGCGTTGTTGCTTATTAAAGGGCTCAGCACGCGTGAAGTCGCAGAGCTACGGCAAACGAAAGAACCTACGGTTCGCCAGCAGGCCCAGAGCGTGTATCGAAAAGCGACACTGGGTGGGAGGGCTGATCTGGCAGCCTTCTTCCTCGAAGATCTTTTGGCGCCCCGCGAATCGCCTCGCCCTTGAATGAACTCAGGCGAATTCTAAACACTTGGTGGTCGCGGCAACAGGACCGATTGATGCCCCGATAGGGAAATGCAGGACCTCGGGAGCATCCTCCCAGGTCCTGCATTTCCCATTCAGGTGGTGATTAATCGTGGTGAATTTCACTCGCCGGGGCTGGCTTGGCCGCTGCGACATCCCCTTCCTTCAGGGTCTTCCATTGCCAAGCTCCCTTCACCGACTTGATGGCGAAGAGGAAGATGGCGACGGCACCAAGCCCGAAGATCACGTCACCTGGCATGCGGAGCCATGCGGTGGTTCGCATGAAGCCACCCTGGACTACGGCCTCGCTACGGGCGAACCAAGTCCCGTGCTCCAGGCTCTGGAAAAACTGATAGAAACCACTGGGGATGAGGCTCAGGACAAGCATGAGGACCAGACCGATGTTCAAGCCCCAGAAGCCAATGGATAGGAGCTTGCCATTCCACGCGCGGTCCGGGGTCATGCCGCGGAGAGCGAAAAGCATGAGGCTGATGGCCAGGAAACCATAGACGCCAAAAAGAGCCGCGTGACTGTGAATAGGCGTAGTGTTGAGCCCTTGGCTGAAGTAGAGCACTGAGGGTGGATTGATAAGCATCCCGAAGACACCGGCGCCTATTAAGTTCCAGAAACAGACGGCTGCGAAGAACTTGAAGGGCCACTCGTAACCGCTTCCAATGGCACGCCCGGCTTTTAGGCTCAGGGCCAACTCAAATCCGATGATGGTGAGGGGCACGATCTCTAAGGCACTGAACACCGAACCTAAAGCCGAGATGAAGGCCGGGCTGCCGGTGTAGTAGAGATGGTGGAAGGTGCCGATCACACCAGAGCCTAGGAAGAGTCCCATGGAGAGGCTCACGCCACGAAGGGCGGTAGACTCCCGGAGCAGGCCCATGCGGGTGGAAATCAGGGCGATGGCCACGGTGGCAAACACTTCGAAGAAGCCTTCCACCCAGAGGTGCACCACCCACCAGCGCCAGTATTCGGCGATGGCGATGTGGGTCTCACGGGTGTACATGAACCCCGCCGAGTAAAAGAGCGGAATAGCTGCGGCTGCCAGCACGAATAGTTTGAGGAGCCCGAGCTGGCCCTTTTCGCTTCGCAGGGCGGGGCGAAGGGCACGGAAAACCAGAACGAGCCAGAACACCATGCCCACCGTGAGGAGGATCTGCCAGAGGCGGCCCAGTTCGACGTATTCGTAGCCTTGGTGGCCCAACATGAAGGAGCCGGAAAGCTTGCCCAGAATGGCCTGATGGCTACCGGTGAGGGCGCCGACTACCACAACCACCAGGGCCACAAGCAGGCCCGCGACGCCTAATCCTTGGCCCTTGGGTTCGGCACCGGAAAGCTTGGGCCCCAGGTAGAGACCGGTGGCCAACCAGCAGGTAGCGATCCAGAACACCGCCAGTTGCAGGTGCCAGGTCCGCGAAGCCGCATAGGGAAGAATGGTGGAGAGATCCACACCATAGAGTGCATTGCCCTCCACCGCATCATGGGCCGTCAGCACACCCATCCCGATCTGAACGATGAAGAGCGCCATGGCCACCACAAAGTAGAGCGCGGCCCATCGTTGGCTGGACGTTGGGGGTGCCGGTGGAATTGCCTTGGGATCGGGGAAGGCCTCGTGAGGCTGGCTCGCATGGTGCCAGACCAGGAGTCCAACCCCCATGAGTAGCAGCACGATGGATAGGATCGTCCAGAGGTGACTAATGGGGGTGATCGCGTTGCCTACCAGAGGTTCCTGGGGCCAGTTCAGGGTGTAGCTGGAAGATTCTCCAGGACGACGCGCCGAGGAAGCCCAGGCGGTCCAAAGGAAGAAGTCCGCCACGCGATCGGCTTGCTCCGCAGTGGGGATCCACCGCGCTGGAATGGAGGCCGCACGGTCTCCTTCATGGACTACCTTTGCCAGCTCTGCGCGAGTCTGGAGGTACGCCTGGGCTTGTATGGGGTCCAAGGCAATCGTGCCATCGCTGAAGGTATTGGTCTGAAAGAGCACCTTTAGTCGTGCGGCGGATTCCGCGTCTGAAAGCCCTTTCGCCTTCAGTCCTTCCCCGGTGTGGGCCGCCCACTGATGCAAGGCCTTGGCTGTCCAATCCGGGGCTAAGTAGGCGCCGTGACCGAAGACGGAGCCAATGTGCTGGCCACCATGGCCCAGGTAAAGCTTTTGACCTTCCAGAATTTGGCTCGGTACTACGAGCACCGCGCCATCGGTTGATACAACGGAGGAGGGAATGGGAGGAGCTTTTTTAATGATCTGGCTTCCACCTATGCCGAGCACCCCGAAGCCTGCAATGAGTAAGAGCAGGACCATTAGCCAACGTGATTTCATACAAGCCTCCGAGCGTGACTGTAGCTAGTGCATTGGGGCGTTGCCTTGATGAAGATCAAGAGCGTGACGATTCCATGGCGGTCGCACGAG
>JAUYES010000124.1 GCA_030691225.1 Holophaga sp.
AAACCACCGGATTGGCAAGGCCTTGGTCGGGCCCGTAGACCTTCAGGCTGAGTCGCCCAGGTGGAGTGCTTGAGGCCCCAGTTGGAGCTCCTTTGGCGTCACTCCCCCAAGCAAGAATGGTGAGCGTGAGGAATGTTCTCAACCAAGCCTTGAATAGCATGCAGAGGTCCTCGGATTAGGGGTGCCATTGGGTTAAAAATGCCATAGGAGTTCGAGTCATTGTGCCTGATCCCATGAAAGTCGTGGGGGGCATTTCGAAAAGCGAGCCAACCCTGTCCTGAGCGGCGATGCTAAATCCCTGGCCTGGCAGGCTGCGCCCAATTGTGCTGAAGCAGCTGCCAGAGCCGTTTGGACAGGATGCTGCGCCATAGGGTGCTCCCGAGTTACTGAGACTTCGTCATTGCTCCGGGAAAGCTTTATATTTCATTTTGAAAAACCCTCGTTGTGCACGATCTGATCGGTTGAAGCAACGGCGTATTGGCGCCGTTCGCAGATCTCCAAGGTATCTCTTAGCATCGCGGCGGCGGTGCCCATGGGTCCCTGGTCGGCGTTGAGAATGACTTGTCGACCCTGGATGTCTGTTTCACAAAGAAAACCCGAGGCTCCGATTTGCAGAGCGTAGAAGGGATGCTCAGGCCCGATCGTTTCAGGGCCTACACTTAGGCGGAAGCTGTCATCGTCGCCACCGGCGGTGGCCCGAGCGATCATGAGAATGCGTTCCCCACGTTGCCTAGCCGTGGCGGCCTCGTTGGGCGCCAAATCTCGCAGACCGCGCCGAGCAATGCCATCCAGCCGTGTCGGTTGCCCCAGCACTGCCTGCGCCAAAATGCAGAGCTTGGCGGCCAAATCCCATCCGTCGACATCCAGGCTTGGGTCGGCCTCGGCCAGCCCGGCTCGTTGGGCTTCCGCGATGGCGGCATCCAATGCCAACCCTTCCTCCATGCGGGCAAGGTAAATGCCGGTACTGAGATTCAGCACCCCTTCAACGCGCTGAATTCGACAGCCTGCCAAGTCGCGGCGGCCGAGGTTCACCACCGGAAGGCAACCCCCAACGGCGCCCGAGAAGCGCATGCTGGGCAGGCTGGTATTCCCCCAATCGCTAAGGGCGGCGAGTTCGGGAAAGGCCACGACCAGAGGTCCTTTGGAGGCCACCACGGCGTGTAGGCCTTTGCGAAGGGCTTCGGTGACAAAGCCAAGCCCAGGCTCCCCGTTCCAGAGGTTGGTTGGCGTGGCCTCCAAAACGAGATCGGCTTCGGCGTGTTTCAACAGACACTGACCCGTTTGGTTGGCCACCCCGAAAATAGGCAGTTCGGCAATGCCCTGCTCTTTTTCTTTGAGCGTGAGCAGGGCGCGGAGATCCAACCCATCCGGACACAAGGCTGCGCCAGAGGAATCTGCCGCGCCGATCAAGAGCAAGCGGATGCCATGGCGTTCCTCAAGCAGATCACCTCGTTCGAGCAACAAGCGAACGAAGCGCCGCCCAACGTTGCCGAGGCCATGGAGGAAGAGTCGATGAGTTTTCATATCAGCATTCTTTCAGGTCAGGTTTTGTAGCGGGTCACTTCGGCGGCTTCCAGAGTAAACACGGTTCCATGGGCCATTCCTGAGGCAACCGCGTTAGTTTCGGCAATTTTGGATGCGGGCATAAGGATTGGCCTCCAGCGAATTTTCAGTTCGGTGCACTAGACTAAAAGGGCACCCATGCACCGGAGGCATCATGAGCGAACCCCAAGCACCCTGCCTGCTCGATGCGCAACAGATGGAAGCCTATCTCTTGCGTGTCTCACGAGAAATCGCCGCCGCCTTTGGCCACGACGAAAACTTGGTGTTGATTGGTATCCGGAGCCGCGGCCTCCCTTTGGCTGAACGATTGGGGCGCATGTTGGAAACCAGCCTGAACCGCCAAATCCCCATCGGCATCCTGGATATCACGCTCTATCGCGACGATCTAACGGAGATGGCCGGTAGCCCCATCGTGCGCCCCACGGAAATCCCTTTCCGACTCAAGGACAAGACCGTGGTGATGGTGGACGATGTGTTGTTTTCGGGGCGCACCATCCGAGCGGGGCTGGATGCCCTGCTGGATCACGGGCGACCCAAGCGTGTTTGGTTGGCAGTGCTGGTAGACCGAGGCGGCCGTGAGTTGCCTATTCAGGCGGATTTCGTAGGGCTTAAATTGGAAGTGCCCATGACCCAGCGTGTGTCCGTAAAAGTGCAGGAAATCGACAAGGTTGACGGTGTCTTCCTTGAGAGTCGGAGCTAATTTATGACTACACCGCGCTACATTTTTCCCCACAAGCACTTGTTGGGCATTGAGCCCCTCAGCCCCGCGGACATCACGGCGATCCTGGATCAAGCCAAGGCCTTCGAAGAAGTCTGTGAACGCCCTGATATCAAGATCGTTCCTGCCCTACGCAAGCGCTTGGTGGTGAACCTCTTCTTCGAGAATTCCACCCGCACCCGCAATAGCTTTGAGATTGCCGAAAAGCGGCTCTCCGCCGAAATCATCAACTTCGATGCGGATACCAGCGCCCTTTCCAAGGGTGAAACCCTGATCGATACGGCCATGAATCTTCAGGCCATGCATCCCGATCTCATCGTCATGCGCCACAGCGCGGCCGGGGCTCACGCCCTGCTCTCCCGTCACATGAAGGCCAGCATCATCAACGCTGGCGACGGTGCCCATGAACATCCCACCCAGGCCCTGCTCGACGCCTACACGCTGCGGCAGCGCTTCGGAAAGCTCGAAGGCCTTCGCATCGCCATCGTGGGCGATATTCGCCACAGTCGCGTGGTGCGTTCCAATCTCTGGCTGCTCACCAAAATGGGCGCCAAGGTCACGCTGGTTGGCCCGCCAACGCTCTTGCCGGTGGAATTGAAGGAAACGTGGCCTGAGGTTGAATTCAGCTACGACCTGGATGCCATTCTTCCCGAAATGGATGCCGTCATGGCTCTGCGCGCCCAGTTCGAGCGGGGCACCGGGCAGTACATTCCAGGCGTTGGCGAATACATCCGCTACTACCAACTCAATCCGACTCGCCTGAAGCGCGCCAAGAAGGACGTGGCGATCCTGCACCCCGGCCCCATGAACCGTGGCTTTGAGATCACATCCGATGTGGCCGATGGCCCCAATAACCTGATCCTGCAGCAGGTCACCAATGGCGTGCCCGTTCGCATGGCCGTGCTGTATTTATTGTCCAATCCCCACGGTGAGCAGGTACCTTAATACGCCGCTAGGCGAGGAGCTGACTCCCACCAACCCACCCTGCCGAGCGGGTCAGCCTCCACCAGAGGGCTTGGCTGATGTGGGTTCCTCGGCCATGCCTATACCTGCCACAACCTCCTCCACGGATATCCCCCTCCCGTTGGTATCCTGTTTCTTCCCCCTTCCCAAGGCCGGTCCTCCTTGGCTAGGTG
>JAUYES010000140.1 GCA_030691225.1 Holophaga sp.
GTGCCAGTTGGCCCGGATCATCCAATCGGGGGTCACGCCGTAGCCGATGCCCATGCTGACCCGCAGGCCAATCCGGTTGAAGTCGTCGACAGCCCCGCCGGATGATTCCCGGAGGGAGATCCTCGCCAGATGGGGGCCGACTCCGACGCCTAGGTAAATCGGTCCGGCCGCGGGGCTTCCCCCCAGCCAGGCCTGGAGGCTCAGACCATCCCGACGCATCAGCACGGGATCCCCCTCGTTGGCATAGGCCACGCCCAGGGCCCAGTGGCTGCTGAGGGCCCGCCGGTATTCGATCCCCCAGGCTTCCGCCGCTTCGCTGCTGAGGGAGTTGAGAATCGTCCGTCCTGCGAAGATGCCCAGGTGGTTCCTCGGGATCACCCCGCTTCGCGGAGGTGCTTGACGGGCCGAGGCCACGCTTTTCCCGAACCGGTGGGAGAGGCCGAACTGGAGTCCCACCGTATCCACGCTACCCTGGATGCGCACCGTAAAGGCCTGACCCAGAAGGGACCATCGGCTGCCCTTCGGGGAATAGAGCCCCTGAAGGCTCGCCATGGCGCCGACCCCGTGCTGATTCCGGTAAGAGGCCTCCAGGCCTGGGCGGGTGTCGTAGTAGCGGTAGGGCCCCAGCCCCGCGGCAAGTGAGAAGTCGGAGTCCCAACCCGCCAGGCAGTACCAGAGCTGAATGCTGCATCCGTCCCGGTGGTGATGGGGAAGGTGTCCCTCGTTCGTCCATGCGAAGGAAACTCCCAGCTTGGGACGAAGCGGATGGCGATAGGCCACCTGCCAAGCATAGGTAAGGTCTCCCGCCTCCTCGCTGCGCAAGCCTCCCGCAAGGAGAGCCAACTCCTGGCCAAAGGCGGGGACGACCAGGAAGGCCAGGAGAGTCAGGCGGTGAAGCGCGCGGATCATCACCAGCTCAAAGCGGTGAGGTTGATGAAGAGGGCATCGGGCGCGGCTGAAGCCGCGAGGCCTGTGCACAGGATGCAGGCAATCAGAAACGCGCGTAGGCGGGTCATGGGAACTCCAGGGTTCAGTGATGGCTCTTCTAGATGATACGAACCATCATCGGGTTGATGACGGGGTTCTGTTGCAAAGATCGATCAGGTACCAAGCCACCAACCCTCCGACTTGATCGCATTCCTTGGAACCGTCGCCCCCGACTGTAGCGATTGGCAGTTCCGGTCTGCCATCACGAAAGCAACGCGACGGACCAAGAATTAACCGCGTAACGACCGCAAACAAAATCCCTGGTTAGCCGTCCATGTATGGTCAGGCTTACGTCTCGCTCGACAACCTCTTTAATCACATGATCATGACCAACGTATACGGGTACTTCACCGGGGATTCCCCGAACCAGAACAACAACGTGGCCCCCGGCAGCGTCATGGCCCTGTTCTACAGTGGCCGAACCTACGGCCAGACCCCCGGCGATGCCGGCGCGAAGTACGGCGACTACAACTTCGGCAAGGCGGTTCAGCAACTTGAGGTGTATCTGGGTCTAGATTAGGAGCCTGCCCCTTCTCAAAACTCAGAACACATCGGTATTCGCCAGGAGGCGGGTAGCTGAGGGTTCATCTTGCTAATGCTCATGCCGTTTGATGCCATGTTGCATTCAAAAAAATTGAAACAGGATAGCCAGGATGCACAGGATGGATTTGCAGGCACCGTGCATCTAGCCCAAGGCGTCCAGGCCCGCCCGCTCTGCGGGGCGTGCGGTTCAAACCGCACGTGTTCTTGAAGGGGCGGAGCCGCTGCGCATGCTCGCATGTTTCTCGGCTCCGCCCCTTCAAGAACCTAGCCTGGACGCCGCAATTCGCCAGAACCGATCCTGTTCATCTTGTTGACTGTTTTTTTTGCATTGAATTACATAGTGTTTTGGCAATTTTTATCCTGTTGAAGGCAAAACGGTATGAGACCTTCCTTTGCCTTTTCGCTATTCAGCGTTCAGGCCCTATTTTTACTATCCACTCCAAAGGTGAGGGGCTATCGTCGGTCGCATGAACCTCCTAAAGCTCCTCCGCAGTGATGCCTTGTCCCACAGAGAGGCGCATCGCGCCCAACCTTGATACCTCGTCAGAACGCCTTGGTTATTTAAAAGCTCGGTTTCAATTTCGGACATTGCTTCCACTACTGAGGAGGGCACCATGCGCATTCCTTTCCGTTCGGCCTTTGGGGCCATCCTTTCGATTGCCGTGCTGGCGGCCCCCGTGACGTTCACGGCCGGTGGCAAGGCGGGCACCGCCTTCAAAGGCAAGGAGCTGAAGCAACTCACGGCCTCGGCCAAGCTGCCCCAGAAGCTTGGCGCCATGAAGTTCGATCGCATCCGCGTGGTAATGAAGCTTTCTCACCTCGACGTAGTGGCCTCCATCGTTTATGACCGGGCCAATGTTCCCGCAGCTTGGATGGGTGCAAAGGCACTCACGTTTGATCTGGTGCGGGAGGGGGATGGCAGCGACTTTGAGGGCTATGGCCTCAAGGATTTCACGTCGGTGCCCCAGCGGCGGAAACTCGATGAAATGAGTGCCGATATCAAGGTGCTGCTCCTGAAAAAGATCGGTGAAAAGGAAGAGAAGCGTTGGGACGAATCCCGGAGCGCCTTCGTGAAGAGCAAGATCCCCGTGTTTGATGCGGGAACAGCCATTTCGGAAGGCACCGTGAAAGTGCTGCTGGAGCGTCAGGCTGGGGACCAGGACAAG
>JAUYES010000274.1 GCA_030691225.1 Holophaga sp.
CCTCATCGGCGTCCCAGGCACCACGGGCGCGACCGGTGCCACGGGTTCCCAGGGGCTCACCGGATTGACCGGACCCACCGGCGACATGGGGCCGCAGGGCCTCATCGGATTGACCGGACCCACGGGTGACACAGGGCCGCAAGGCCTCATCGGATTGACTGGACTCACCGGTGCCACAGGGGCGTCGGGCATCATGTCCTTCGGATATTTTTACGCCCTAATGCCGAACGACAATACCGCCACCGTTGCGGTCGCAACGGCGGTGAATTTTCCACAAAATGGCGCGGCAAATGGAATCGTCCGGAGCGGCAACAGCGAGTTCATCCTGCCCTCGATTGGAACCTATGAAGTTTTCTGGCAAGTCAGTATCAGTGAAGCCGGACAACTGGTCCTTGGACTAGATAGTGGTTCAGGGGTTGTGGAGCAAGCGTTTACGATGGCTGGACGGGCAGGCCTGACTTCCCAAATAACGAATCAAGTCCTGATTCAGACCACCGCAATCAACACGCTTCTAAGCGTTCGCAACGCCGCTGGCAATTCAACGGCATTAACAATAACGCCCATTGCAGGTGGAACTCGACCCGTTTCGGCAACGCTGATGATCAAACAGATTCAATAGCAATGGGCTTGATCATTCACGTTTGCGAGAAGGTTAAGCCGAGCTAATGGGGATGTGCGGAAGAAATGCGCGCACTCAATGTCGTCCTCCTCGATTTGGATCGCATGCCCACCCGATGGGTCCGCAAGCTCCTATCCCCTTGATCCCCTTCATCCTGGCTCATGTGTTTTCTCTTAGTGCCAAGGAATAACCAGGAATAGTTAAGCCAGGATGAAGGGGATCAAGGGGATAAAAAGGATCAAGCCATATAGCGCTTGAGCGCAGCCGGAATGAGTATCGTCGATTCTTTAAACAGGCCTCCGGAATCGAATCCAAAGAATGAACTCAGCCCGCTTCTCACTAATTGCATCCCCTTCACCCTGGCTATAGCTCTTTTCCCGAGTCGTTTTCCGTGAGTCTGTTTCTCTAATCACACCTCGCGACCAAGAGTCAATGCCTCGCAAAAATACCGTTGAGTCAGTGACAATAAGTCACCGGCTCAACGGCGCATACCATCGAGATTGCTCAGCCTTTGACGCAAGCCCTAAGCTCGGACACGGCGTGCTCATGGTGATCAAGTGTTTCGGGCTGGGTGCGGTGCAGGATCTCCCGAGCCAGAGTGGTGTCGAAAATAGAGCCGTGTGCGATCAGCAAAAACTTGCCGGTTTTGATGGCGGTTTCGTATTGCAAAATGCTGTCCTTGGGAATGCCAAAGCTGTACATGGCCGCCCCAACAATGCTCAGACCGCCCACCACAATGGCGCCCTCCAGAGCACCGACAATCCAACTGACGAGATTCCCGGCAACCAACAGGGGCCCAAGGCCCGGTACCAGGAAGAAGGCGGAACCCAACAGGAAGCCCCAAACACCACCCCAAAAGGCTCCCGTCTTGCCCCAGGCCTTCATCCGATCATCCAGGTTGTAATAACCGACCACATGTTCGGTGGTATGGAAATCTTGTCCGATGATGGAAAGTTTCTTCATCTCATAACCGGAAAGCTGAAGCTCCTTGATCGCCGCTTCCGCTTCGACGTGAGAGGGATAAACGGCTATGACGGAATGATTCTGGCTCATACGTTTCCTTTCGCAGGCGTGGGGTGTTCGAAGGCTAGAAACTGTTCGCGAACTTTTGCCACAATTTGTGGGTTGGTCAGTTTGTCAGTGGTCTCAAGGGGCAGAATCTGACCTTTGTATTTGGTCTGTTCCAGGAGCTTCCGAAATTCCCCTTTGGCCTCTCCGGGGCCAAAAATAAATACAGTTTCGGCATCGAGAACGCCGGCAATCACGCGCTGGTAATACTTATCGAGTTGACCCGTGAAGGCCCGCTGTTGGCTATCATCCGCAACCACCATTTGCGACTCGAAGGCCTCTAAAGAGCGGCTTCCACCCACGCGCCCAGGCTGTCGTTCGACGTTGGAGCGGATCTCCATTATTTCTTCGCCGCCAGCCGTCACACATGCAATCACCGCTTTTCGGTGATCAATCCATAGGCCTGCCATGGTTTCCATATCGCTCTCCTGATGTTGGATGGAGGGTCGATCCAAATTCGAGACCGACCGTTAGGTTTTGGGCATCCTGCCCTTTCGTGGAAACCCTCAGGCCTCGCTTCCGAGCCGCAATGGCGTGAGGCTATACCATAGGGGGCTCTGGGCGACTCAACGGCGGTGGCTCGACTCTCGGTGAGGGCTCGGGTCGAGGTTCGCGCACGGGGAGCTCCACCGGAAAACCAATGGGTTCGGGTGGGACCGGGGGCGGTGGACGATTCGGTTCACCCTTCGAATGAGCCTTCAAGGTTTCTTGATTCACGGGCCCTCCCCCAGTCTCGACAGGCACAAGGTCTTCAGGCAAGAAGTCCAGAGACCGCTTACCAGGAACACTTCGAGCCCAATCTCTGCGGACCAAACGCATATCTCGAGCCATTACCTAAATGCATGCATTGAATGGGATTAAATTTGGTCCTTCGGAAAACAAGGTTGGTATCCAATCAGGATGGGCCATCCCAGCCTTCAATTTGAAGGGGTCCAATCGAGGAAGTCGCACAGGTCACCTGTCGCCGCTGCCCATTCAATGTGAACGCCGTGATTATTCATTTTGATCAAAGCACCTGCGCCCCATGCCCACCATAAAAACGTTTTTGCTGTTTTATTTGGCTTTACGTATTGGCTCAAAAAATGCGGAAGCCTGTCTCCCGCTACGCCATCGGCCTAGTGCGCTGCTTTCGAGCGCGGGAGTACCCGAAATTTGAAACGCGATTCGTCGTGAATGAAAGGGACCCACCCATGGACGCCACCCGACCGACTCGCATCGCTTTCCTAGGAGGGTTTCTACCCAGGCTCTGTGGTATTGCGACTTTCACCCATGACCTTAGTGAAGCCGTGGCCCAAGCCGCCCCCGATGCCCAGTGCTTTGTGGGTGCCATGAATGATCGGGTCGAAGGTTACCAATACCCTCCACAGGTGCGCTTCGAGATTGATCAAAAGGATCTGGATTCCTACCGACGCGCGGCGGATTTTCTGAATTTCAATAATGCGGATGTACTGTCGGTCCAGCACGAATTCGGTATCTACGGAGGCCCCGCCGGGAGCCATTTGCTGGCCCTGCTCAAGGAAGTTCGGATGCCGGTGGTGACTACGCTTCATACCATTTTGCGGGATCCCGATCCGGTCCAGAGAAAGGTGATGGAGGAGCTGGTGCGAAGGAGTGATCGCCTAGTAGTGATGGCGCGCAAAGGCGCTGAAATCCTGAATGAAACCTATGGCGTGAGTGACATCAAGATCGACATCATTCCCCACGGCATCCCGGATATGCCCTTCAAGGATTCCAGTTTCTACAAGGCCCAGTTTGGTGTCGAGGGTCGCAAGGTCCTGCTGACCTTCGGTCTGCTAGGCCCTGGCAAGGGCCTCGAATACGTTATTGAGGCCTTGCCCGAAATCGTGAAACGTCATCCGAATGTGGTCTATCTCGTGCTGGGCGCTACACATCCTCATTTGGTGGCCCGCGAAGGGGAAAGCTACCGCCTTGGTTTAGAGCGTCTGGCCGAGGACCTCGGCGTTAAGGATCACGTCATTTTCTACAATCGTTTCGTGTCCATGGAGGACCTGAAGGAGTTCATCGGCGCCACGGATATCTATCTCACGCCTTACCTGAACGAAGCCCAGATCACGTCGGGAACCCTGTCATACGTCTTTGGCGCAGGTAAAGCCGTCGTGTCCACACCCTACTGGCATGCAAAGGAGCTCCTCGCCGATAACCATGGCATCTTGGTGCCCTTTCGTGATTCCAGCGCCATCGCCGAGGGGGTTTGCGCCTTCCTCGATGATCCCGATCGCTTGCTGAAAACCCGAGAAATGGCCTACGAACTTGGCCGAGAATGGCGCTGGCCAATGGTGGCCGAGCGCTATCTAACATCCTTCCAGCATGCGCGCACCGAACACCGAGCCTTGCCCCGTTCGGCCTTTGCAGGCTGGACCCTTGCCAGCCGACCCTACGATCTGCCCCCGCTCAAACTCGATCACATCGTTCGCATGAGTGATAGCACCGGGATCTTTCAACATGCCACCTTCAATGTTCCCAACTTCCACGAAGGCTATTGCACCGATGACAATGCCCGCGCCTTCCTGTTGTGCAGCCTCGTGGATGAACTCGGGGGGCGGCCGCCTTCGGAACACGTAGATCGCCTTGCCACCAGCTACCTAGCCTTCCTATCTGCCTCCATGAATCCGGTCACCGGACGCTTTCGGAATTTCATGAGCCATGGCCACCATTGGTTGGAGCACTCGGGCAGCGAGGATAGCCATGCGCGGGCGCTGTGGGCCGTAGGCACCGGAGCCTGTCGTTCGCGCAATGAAGGACATCGCAAACTCTCCGCCAAGCTGTTTGAAGGCGGACTTCCTGTGGTGAAAGCCTTTTCTTCACCACGCGCCTGGGCCATTACGCTTTTGGGCGTGCATGAATACCTGCGCTGCCATCCCATGCACTCGGGCGCCTTGAGTCTTCGAGAATTGCTGACCGAAAAGCTTCTTCTTCTATGGAAGAACTGTGCCACGGAAACCTGGCCATGGTTCGAGTCGAGTGCGACCTACGATAATGCGCGCCTGTGCCAGGCGCTTCTTCTGAGTGGCCAATGGATGCCCCACCCCGAGGCCCTCGAGATCGGTCTCAA
>JAUYES010000159.1 GCA_030691225.1 Holophaga sp.
GATGTGGGGCTCACCGTTTGGCTGCTGCCCGTCACCGCGCCAACATTCTGGTTGATGGCTAGGCTGGTCTGGCCCGACACACTCCAGCTCAAGGTGCTGCTTTGCCCCGCGGTGATGGCAGCCGGTGCGGCGGCGAAGGAAGTGATCACTGGAACAGTCGGGGTGGGTTGTGGTGGCGCTGCGGCCTTGTCGCCACCGCAGGCGAGGGTTGCCAGAAGCGCAAGGCCGAGGCTCAAGGGAAAGACTCGGTGCAGGAATTGGAGGGCGGATTTTCCAATGCTCAGGTTCATGCCATGCCTCAGAAATAATTCGTTGCGGAGTGCTGCCATTCTCATTTGGTCGAACACGACCCAAAGGGGTGGGTTGATTAGTTCGACACGCCATCCCACCCTGCGATTCGCGCCAACATCCACCAAATCGCGGTGGCCTTTCGCAGCCGCAGGGCGGTGTTGGTGTGGTTGTGGGAGGTTGCATCGTTGTAGTCGGCATGACGCAAGCGAACCGTCCGCTGCGCGCCGTTCACCGTGATGGTGTTGGTGCGATGGGCCGTATTGGTGGTGTTCCAGTTTTCGATATCGGCTGAATCAAAAAGTACGCCGCCCTGGGCCTGGGCCGCGGAGCGGATGGCATCGTTGACGACCATGGCGTTCCAACTGCCCACCGTGTAGTAGGGAGGATCGGTTTCGCCGTCCATCACGGAGGTGACGTAGATATAGCGCGTGCCGGGGAAGGCGGCGTTGAAGCGAGCGAGGGAATCAAGGTAGGCCTGGGTGCGCTCCGCATCCATGATTACTTTGGTATCTGCACAGGACTTATCGGCCACACCCAGGTTGTCGCTGGGGCCAAGGTCGCGCACCATGTCCGTGGTGCACCACTGGAAGAAGGAAAGGGCCAGGGGGCGATTCAAAGTCAGAAAGTGTCGGGCCGTATTTTCGGTCATGGCGCGGGCGTCGGGGCAGCTCCAATAGTGTTGTTCGCCCAGGTGGGTGGAGGCGGCCCAGCCGCTGTTGGCCGAACTGCGCTGGTGGTTGAAGATGTTGAGGGTGCCGGGGGCAGCCAACTCGCTGGTTTGGGAAGCGATCTTCACCGCAAAACGGGGATGGAGCTGCTGGAGTTCCACCAGACCTTCTTTGAATTGCCCACTGTGGGATTCCCCCACCAACTGCACCGTGAGCTGCTTCACTGCCTCCACCCAGCGATCAGGAATTCGGGTGGGATCCACGCAGGTGTGATCGATGAGGATGGGCGCGGGGTTTCCCTGTGCGGGATTAAGTTCGTACGCCCCTATGTCTAGGCCTGACCCTTGGGGCCGTGCCAACTGCGTGAGGTCGTGGCGGAAGTCATAGCCGGGAAAGGCAGTGGTGGGTAGGTGGGCTTGGATATCGGTGCCTACATCCAGGGCTGGGCTGCCGATTTGCAAGCGGAAATCCCCGGTGGCGGCGTTCCTGAATACCTTGGTCAGATCGGTCTCCAGGCGCTCGCCAGCCCCCAGCACGAGACCCTGCGCGCCTCCCACGAACAGGTTGTGGGTCCGATTCCCCCCGGTCATGGCGCGGTGCCCATCCAGGATGTTGTTCTTTACAGTGATGGTGGCGCCGGGATCGCCGCTCGTATCGTAGTACACCGCCACATCGTTGGAGCTGCCTACGATGGTGTTGTTCAGGAAGTTGATGGAACCCGTGTTGTCCCCCCAGGACGCCGCCACATAGGTTGTGCGGTCGGAGCCATCCAGCAGGTTATTGATGAAAGTGAGGTTACGAGAGGCTTGGTAGGTGAGGGCGATGTTGGAGTCGACCACTCGGTTGCCATCCACCAGTACATCGGCGCAGCCAAGGTAGAAGGTCATGCCGTTGGAGTGCGTACCGCGGCCTTCTCGCACTTCATTGAAGAGCACCTTGAGGTTCGAGCACGTGTAGAACTTCAGGCAGGTGGACCCTGCCTTGATGACGCGGTTGTTCTGGAAAAGACCCGACTCGATGTCTGAGCCAAAGATGCCTGCATGGGCCTTGTTCTCGCGCACCTCATTGTCTTCCACCAGGGCGTCTTGGACGTTGCTGAGATACACCCCGCCATAGCCGCGGGTGGCGTGCATGTTGTGGTGGATGAAATTGTTCCGAATGACAAGATCGGCCTTGACGTTGGCTGCGCGGGTCACGCAGCCGATGCCCACACCATCGGTGAGGCCTTCACCCGCAAAGGAGCGGATCTCGAAACCCTCCACCACGAGGTGGCTCTTGTCTGAAAGATCGATGGCCCAGGGGCGGGCGGCGTAGGTGAATCGCCCTGCGTTCATGTCCGCCGCGCTCCGCGGCCATAGGACCACACGGCGCGTGCCGCCTGCAGGCCGGGGCGCCACCACGTACTCGCCCGGCATATCGAGCGCCGCCAGGGCGTTGTAGATGCTGTACCGGTCATAGCCTGCGGGATCGTTGGTGGCTTCGTAGACGATGCGGTGTTCT
>JAUYES010000024.1 GCA_030691225.1 Holophaga sp.
GGCGGTCCTTACTCGGGATATCTCACAATATAATTTCACCATTACCACAGCCCGTCCGAGCGAGGATGGATCAGCCTGGCTATTCAGATCCGCTTGGTCTCCTCGAGTTTCACGTCCAAGAATTCAACATCCTGACGATCCCCCGCCAGAGGTGTTGCCGGATGAAGGAACTCAGACCGTCGTAATTCAGGGCGGGCTTGTTTACGCGCTGTCAGGCGGCAATACGATCATTCGGAATCAGTGGGGTGATCGGGTCCAGGTGAGCAATGCACCTGATGGCAGTAGCCAGACGATTACGAACGCCGCAGGACAAATGGTTTTGCTTCAAGTGTCAGAAAGCAACTGGACAGTGTCGAACAATCTGGGACTGGCAACGGTATCGGGGACTTTGGAAACGGGTGTCCCAGCGAGAGGTCTGGTTGGAACGATTTCCAACGGCATCCAACAGCCGAGCAGGTTCGAGTGGGGGACTGGTACATCGCCCTTGAAGTTCACAGCGAGCAACGGGTCAACCGTGAGCTTGACCTACAACGCAACGAGTTATAACGCGTTTCGTGAGGCGTTTTCAGGTGGGAATGTTAATACCGGCCTAGGGGTAGATGCGGGCGGTGTTCTAAGGGACCAATGGCGAGGGTATGAGCCCGTCAAGAAAAATCTCACTTACACCATTGGGGTTCCCCAAGGAGCCGTGAGTAGCATTTCTGTAAGCGGTGGCTCTGGCGAGCCTGGGTACGTTACTACTTTTGATCGCCGATATCCCGAACCGACTGGTTACGACGAGAACACACAGACCATCACTTGGGCCTCAAGGAATTACCAGGTGACCATACGAACCACCAGCAGCGAAGGCAAGACTCGATTCAGTCGTTTGTTTTTAGCGCAGCCGAGTCCAGGTGGGGAATACGGCGCTGCTGCCTGGCCTCTTCGAGGCAAGGCGAGCCAGAGCCTGTCCAGCCAGAAGCAGATGATGCTCTTCGCGCTCGGGACCGTCGTTAGGGAAGAGTCCGGCTACGATAACGGTGCCGAAATCATCACGCAACGGACCTCCATGGAAGGCTGGAGTCTCCTGAATCGCGCGAATCCGAATGGCGTGGTTGAGGGTGAGGTTGGCTTGAAACCCACGCCAACTAGGGTTCGCACGGAGTACCCCCAAGACCTTGGCCCGACGATGGTGCGAGAATTGACTGGCTGGGATGCGCTTACCAATACCTATACGAATTCAAAAGAGACCACGCTTCCGCCCGACCAGGGGGCATCCGCGCAGGATGCATCTGCGCTCGCTTGGCGGGGCGAGAGTATCGGGGCTTCCAGCCAAGTGACGGGCTTTATTGAACGAACAGGGAATAGCCAGGCAACCTGGAACTCAACCTTGCTGCGAGCTCAGATCAATACCAGCAGTTCCAGCGTGGCTGGGTCGGATTACGTGAATGAACGAGGGGTTCCTTCCGTTGATTTAGGAACCAAGACGTACGGCTACGACACCAAGGGCCGCACAACGAGTGTTTCTGGAGTGTCCGGGGGGATTACCGGCACGACTACGAACACCTATGGAACCGGTCCGGAGGTAACGGATGTTAGCCGCAGCATGACGGGAACCGAACCGGCGGGTGAAGTGGGCGAAGCCTATAGCTGGAATGGCCCCTTCCGCACCGGCGTCCGGATTAAGCCGGATCCACGCTGGTCCACCGAAGACCGGGATAGTTTGGGGCGATTGACGAGGATGGTCAGTCCCGAGGGTGTCACCACCCGAACCCAATACGACAGCCTCGGGCGCGTCACGGTCAGCAGCAGGGACGCTGTTGCTGGGGCAGGTGCCATTCAGACTCAAACGGAGTACGCTCCGGATGGTCGAACCCTGCTGCAGACCGTCAGTGGATCTGGCATAGCCACCCGTAAGACGCGAACCAAACTCGATGGGGCGGGTCGTCCGATCGCCGTTACCGTGGATGCAGACACTTCTATCGCCCGCACGGTTTTCACAACATACGACGGATTTGGCAACAAAGTGTTTGAAAGCCTCCCGCTGCGGAAGGCCAGTCTGGAGCCAGGGGACCCAAGAACCACCTACGAGTACGAAGCAGACGGCTTCCTAAAATCCGTCACCAATGCGCGTGGCTTCATTACCACCTATAGCCGCCCAACCCGGGGAAACCTCGATGGCGTGGATGGCTTTCTATCCACCGCGAGCAATACGAAGGGGACCACCACCAGCCTGAAGGATCTCATGGGGCAGGTCCGTCGGGTGAAGGATGTAACGGGGGTAATTGCTCGCCTGAGTTATGACGCTTATGGGCATTTGACCCGTGTCGAGCGTGCAGGGCAGGTGCGCAAGTACACCTACAACGCGGTCGGCTGGCTTCTTGATCAGGAGCAGCCCGAGGAAGGCATAACCACCTACGGCCGGCACACATTCTCGGGGACACCCCTCAGGGCCTCCAAGGGGGGCGGCACCGTCAACACCTATGTGCATACCTCGGGTTCCGATGTAGGGCTTCCATCGAGCGTTTCCACCAGTGGAGCGGGTACCAGTGTGGACCGGTCCTATGCCTACACCAACCGCCGTTTGACCAGCATGAGCGAGACTCAGAATGGGAGCAGCGTTTGGGAAAGCTATGGCTACGACAGCCTAGGGCGGAATATCTCCAAGTTCACCAGCGATGGGTCTCAGGGCTTCACGGTGAGCCGAAACCTGGATGCGGCCGGGAATGTGATTGATCTCCACTATCCCCAAGGCGCGGGGAAAGGTGATCGCATCAGTCGGAACAGCTTGGACGAGTTCGGGCGCGCCTACTCGATGGCTTTTGGAAGTCCCAGCGGTCCTGGGGGCATCGCTACCATGAAATATGACGCCTGGGGCCAAGATCAAGATTTGCTGATGTACGCCAACGATACATTCACCTTCTTTGGCCGGAATGCTTTCCAGGAGCTAAGTCGCGTCATTCATTACCAGACCGGATGGAACGCGGTGGAGGATGCCTGGCTGACATGGTCTGCAGATGGGTTATTGACGGACCGCGGAAGTGACCACTTTGAATACGATGCTCTCGGGCGCCTGAACCTGAGCCGAGTCTCTGGCCCTGATGGCTCCCGCGTGCAGCAGAACTTTGCCTACGATGTGTGGGGCAACCGGACCTCAACCGTATCTACCGCCCTGGCCGGGGGACTCCCGGAGGAGGCTGCGAATTATGCAATGAGCTACGGTAGCGATAACCGGATTCCGAACTTCACGGCTGCGGGGGCCAATACTGGAGCGATTTACGATGGCCTCGGGCGCTTGACTCAGGTGAACGCCATCCCTGGCCAGGAAAACAGCCGGACCTCATGGACCTATGATGGCATGGGGCGAGTGATCGCCCAGGGGGGCGCCAGGGCGGAATATTCCGAATCCTACCTGCTGGATGGATCCGGTCTGCGGTTTCGCCGGAACAAGGCAGACGGCAGCCGGGAATACGTTGTCTATGGATTCAACCGTGAACCCCTGAGTCGCTTCCTCGCGCCGGCCGCGGGAGGACTGCTCTGGAAAGGAGACATGGTCTATGCCTTCGGCCAGCTCGTTATGGAGGACAAGCCCTCGGGCCGCACGTACCAGCAGGCGGACCAGGTGGGCACGCCGACGATCCTGACTGACGCCAGTGGTGTGGTCACGGGACGCCAGAAGGCCTTGCCCTTCGGAGAGCGGATGTCCGGCGTGGTTGGCATGAGCGCACGGCGCTACACGAACCACGAGGATGGCCCACAATTCCCGATTTACATGCAGGCCCGGATGTACCTGCCCACCTACGGTCGTTTTGCCGCGCCAGACCCGGCTTATGACCACAGCTCAGACGGCCTGAATCTGTATTCCTACTGCAGCAATAACCCAGTCACTCGGACCGACCCTGATGGGATGCGGGATATTTCGGCCGGAGGTAGTGGGCACCCGGGGAGTACCCAATACCTCCATGAACCAATCAGTAATTGGATGGATGAAGATGAGTCATATGATCCTTGGATCGTGGCCGGGATGGCTGGCGGTGGGGGATCCGTGTTTAACCTTTTCTCTCCCATCGAAAGGCCGGTTTATAGTGAGACGACGGCTGCGTCGTCGAAAACAGCACAAGGGGTCGCTGGAAAGGTGAGTCGAAAATCTTCGCCTAGTCAGCCTATTAGACTTGTAAACCTTGGTAATAATATAATTTTTGTTCTTCTCGGTATTGAAAATGAGGAGCAAGTTTTGAATGCAGTTCGAATAGCTTTGCAATCTCCAATTGTGCAAGAGGCTCATCGTAGAGGTCAGGCCAAACAGAAGAGGCCACTGTATGTAAGAGCCACGAGAAACGCGGGTAAATTTAACGCAGCTCTTTATGACCCATGGGATAATAGTATTAACATTAATCCAAATGGAACATTTTATCTTCCAACCGAAAAGGGCCCCACCCCAACCTCTCTAGATGTTATTTTCGCCCATGAAATGGGACATCAAGACGGGACGATAGATGGTCCAAGTGTAGCGATGATGGAAAACGTAAACGGAATAGAAAATCAGTACCGAGTATGGTTAGGAATTCCATTGCGTACTTCGTATTTAGGCGGATTTTTTACCCCGACACAAAGTGCTACGGTAATTGTCGTTGAATAAGCTTAGGATTGAGGTGAATTTATGAACTATCGTTCTAGTGTTTTATCGGGAATTGTCTTTATGACAACCCTTTTGCCTATTTATGCAGAAGGCAAAAATATGATTATGTGGTATATGCCATTACGGGTGGAAACGTTTGCGGCTGTAACAATGGAGGATATGGAAACCAGTGGTGCGATTAAATACATTATAAAAAAACAAGAATACGTTCGTGAATTGATGACTATAATTACACGTGCAAAAAAAACAAAAATCAATAAAGTGCGAGACGGCAGAATTCGAGTAAAACTGTGCTATGAGAATATTACTTACTATATTGATGCTGAAGGTAATTTTATGAATTCGAATAGAGAATTTGGACAAATAAATACAAGTAAATTTTCAAAAATCATAGAGAAATTTGCGAAATAATGTGATGTTTATCTAAATAAATCACAAGAAAGCGATTTCGCTGAATGGGTTTTAGTAAAAGTCACCCTTTATAACGATGGTTCTAACTGATTCAAATTTGGGGTAACGGCTGGTCTTTGGATTGCTCAAGTGTTGCAATTTCAATGTTTCCATTGTCGAAGCTGACTAATCGACGTATTTCAATAATTCGACTTTGTTTTGGGATAGGAGTTGTAGCTGCTTTTTTTTCAACCTTTAGGGGTGTCTTGGCTCTAGAAACAGTAAGTATTTCGTAGGTGGCGGGACCCGTGAGATTGGATGGGTCGGCGCGGCGATGCCTACCGGTGAAATGCTTACTGTTTGGACGATTCGCATCAAGTCCCCTCTTGCCCCGGGACCGCATGCTTTTCTGGTGGGTGGGAGAGATCTCGAGTTCCTCCCCTTCGTCGTGAAATAAACGGACTCATCCCGCCCTCGTGGTTACCTTGGCCGAGCGAACTTGAAAGATTGGATCTTGCCTTTCAGTCTTCGCCGCCTTACCTTCTCCTCACCGACACGACGCCAGGATCCCACACATGAGGAGACCTGGATTTCCACAGGGGACATGCTCGATAAGCGCCCCGCGGATGGCTGATCCGATACCTTTCGTCGGTGTTTAAAATCTGGGTGGAATCGGCACCCCTTCTTCCATCACGGAAGTCGAGCGTTCCTCGCAAGTCTGGAATTTCTGGACTGCGAACCTGACCTGTGAGCCCAGGCCAGCATGGACCTTCGCCCCCGTGATGGATTTGAGGGTGTTCCATGTCCGACGAAGCATTGTTTTCCGGCCACGCCCGGCGAGGGCGGTCTTCCGCCTCGTCCCCAGAGAAGCCCCACAAAGACCCCCTTACGATGCGGTGGGTACAGGAAGCGATGGTGCTGGCCTTCGCCACCGGTGGGGCCTCCGTCATGCAAGAAGAGTTGGCAGCCACTCTCGAAGCCAACGGGCTACTGAAACCCCTTGGACTCGAAGCGCCCAAGCAGCCGCCCGAATGGTATTCCCTGCTGGTCCACCACGCCGATGACCTTGATGAGTTCTCGCCAGAAAGCTGCCCTCCGGGTGAGCTGCCCTTGGACACCTCGCTGCCTTGGAAGGCCGTACGCCTGCTGCAAGGCCACGCACCGATCCGTGAGTGTTTCCGCGCCCTCATCGAAAGCAACGATCCGATTTTCACAGCATTGTTTGGAGCGGCTTGGCACGCGAAGCACGACTCCCCGCGCATGAAGCTTCAGACCGCGCACACCTGCGCGACCATTGTGGAACAGGAACTCCGGCGCTCGTTGGTGGGCCAGTCCGAGACCGTGGTGGCACTGAAGCGGATGGCTTTTGAATTGGAACTGAGGCGTGGTACCAAGGCGCCCCCGGCGACGGCTCTGTTTCTTGGCCCTCCCGGATGCGGCAAGAGCCTGGCGGCGCGGCGGTTCGCGGAAGCACTCTCCCTGGCAGCCAATGCCACGCAGGCGGAACAGCGCCACCTGATGGAGGTGGAGATGACGCAGCATGTGCAGTGGAGCAGCACGGGAGACCTCATCGGGGATGGGGGCCGGCAGGGGATCATCACTGCCTTCGTGGCCAAGCATCCCAATGCCCTGATCATCTGCAATGAATTTGAAAAAGCACACAGGAAGGTCTTGGAATCCTTCCTGCCCGTGCTGGATCAGGGTTTCCTGCCTCTTCAGGGGGGTGTGAAAGTGGATTTCCGGAATGCGGTTTTCGTTTTTACATCGAACCTCGGTTCGGAATTCTGGAACCGCCCCGCTTCGCCCGAGGAAGCCTCTTTGCAGGTGGATCCCATGGACCTCCTGAGCCTGGCGGAAACACCGGACGAGCGCTCGGAATGGTACAAGACCCCAGTTCCCATGGAACTGCTCAGCCGCCTCGGAAAGGGCCCCGTGGTGCTCTTTCGGCGCCACCTGGGCCATCACCTGCTCGAAAAAGTCGATCGCACGTGCCGCCTGAACCTGGAGGTGCTGTGATGGAAACCAAGGCCTTTTCCCATTCCGGGTTCTGCTTCGCGCTGAAGGGCGAAGTGCTTCCGGGCCTTGTGTTGACGCATCTTGTCGGCAAGGATTTGCGCACGGCTGAACGCCTGCTGGACGGTTTCTTTCTGGACCTGATGATGGTGGCCCAGGACCGCTTCGGGGATCAGATTCAGCAGGCGCCTGAGCCTTTCGGATTCATGGTGGAAGGCGATCCGAAGCTGCGTCAGAGGCTGAAAGAGGCCCTGCGGGAAGTGCGAAGCATGACCTACCTGGTGACCCGGAATCCCTTGGTGGAAGTGCTGATCCGCCGCCTCCTGCCCTCGGGCGAGGATGGGTTCCAGGTGGTGGATTCCACGGAGAAACTGCGCAACCTCCCGCCCGGGGGATTGGTGCTGCTCGATGCGCTGGACCTTTCGTGGGAATCGCCGTTTCCATTTCCAACCGGTCTGGACCACATGGTGGTGCGGACCCTGGTGGATGCAGGGGCTTCCCAAGAAGCCGAATTCTGGCTCCGGGAGCAATTTGTTCCCATCCAGGTGCACCCACGGTATGGGTTCGGTAAGCACCAGATCGTGGCAGAGAAGGCGTTGCTGGAAGTGCTCGAGCTGGCGCGCTTCTCCCGCTATTTCGAGCGGTGCCGCTCGGCGCATCTGCGCTGGCGCACACATCTGGAAGTGGATTATGTGCCCGGAACCTTGAACGTCCAGGCGACGCTTTGCTTCGACGGTGAGGATCGCGTGCTGCGTTCTGCGGATCTCAAGCGGGATATCCCCTGGGCGCAAATCCCCGACCTTCGGTTTTCCGATGTCCTAGGCCTGCAGTCCGCCAAGGAGCGGCTCCAGGAATACCTCGATTGGTTGAAAGATCCCAGAGGGGAACCGGGCATCCAGGCCTGTGTGTTGTTCGGCCCTCCCGGAACCGGAAAAACCCATGCCTGTTTGGCCACCGCCGGAGAAGCACAGGTGCCCTGCATTGTGATGGGGGGAAGCGAATTCTTGAACCAGTGGTACGGCGAAACGGAAAGGATCATTCGGGAAACGTTTTCAGCGATGCAGCTGTACGATGCCGCTGTGCTGGTAATCGACGAATTCGATTCGATCGCTTGGCGCCGGGATCAGAGCAACGAATGGCGGGCCCAGGATCAAGCCCAAGTCGTGGGTGAGCTGCTGCGCAGCGTCGACAAGCTGCGAAAGGGACCCGGCCGCGTGCTTTTGTTGGCCACGACCAACCAATACGAACGCCTCGACCCCGCCCTGGTCCGCAGCATGCGGATGGGAGATCACCTTCACCTTGGACTGCCCTCGGCGGAGGATCGCCGGGCCATGCTTCAGGGGTTGTTGAGGGACCTGCTGGAAACCGCTGAACGAAATGAAGCCGTGGCGATGACTACAGGATTGAGTCCTGCTGATTTGACCGAACTAGTGGCCCGGGCCAGGAAGTTGGCCGCACGCAAATCGGAAACATTTTCGTTTGTGCATCTTCGTGCTGCGGTCTTCGAGCGCCGCCACGGCGAACTAGAAGGCAGTGTGCGGATGGATCAGGTCACAAAACGTCGAGTCGCTTTCCACGAAGCAGGCCATGCCCTCGTGGCTTTCCATTTGCTGGGTCCTGACCGCATCGAGCACCTGTCTGTGATTCCGGCGGCCTCCGGAACCCTAGGCACGATGTTTCAACGGCGCTCCGAAACGGTGGACCTGATGGATCGGCGCACCGTGGAGCACCAAATGGCGATGCTGCTGGCAGGACGCGTTGCGGAAGGCTTCAGCCATCCCGAAACAGGTCCCTCCCAAGGAGCTGAAAACGATCTCCAGGAAGCCACCCGCCTGGCCCAGTTCGCCATCGGCGCGTGGGGCCTGGACCCGGAATTCCCCCTGCTATCCATGGAGGCACTGCCCATCAGTCTTCAACACGAGCTCTCATCCCAATTCCTCGGGCGGATCCAGCATTGGATTCAGGCGGCGGAGGCCCTCGCGAGGGTCGAACTCACCCGTCACCGGGAACAACTCAAGGCCCTTGCGCTGCGCCTAGCGGAAGCCGAAACCCTCCATCGCCCGGATCTGATCGCGATACTTGGAGCTCCCGAGGCCACCACCCATGAGGTGACATCATGACCCTGGACGTTGCCATGCACGATCTAGCTCGGGCCCTGTTGGCGGTGGGCACGCCCCCGGCTGAGGTTCTAGAGCTCCTTATCGGACAGGCCTGGACCGCGGTGCTGATCACATGCCGTCCTACTCCCCCTCTTCTCTCAGAAATCCTCACTGAAATGGCAAAGGAACTCGATACCAACCGTTTCCGGCCACGTGTGGCCCGGATGGCCCTGGAGTCTGCGGGGATCGATCCGCTCCTCCTGGCGCTGCATGCCGATCGGATATGCAAAAAAGGCGATCCGCTGGTCTTGGCGAAAATCCTTGCCCGAGGTTTGGGTGTTCCGGAGGCCATGGTGAAGCGCATCTCCACTGGGTGGTGGACACCCTCTGTATTCTTCCCCCTGCCATTTCCTGATCTTGGCGTCGACCTGGAGGGGCTTTCGGATGAAGAAGCCCAGGCCTTGCGGGATGCCCTTGGCTCCGGTCAATAAAGGTCAGAAAGTGCACGCCCGCAAAGCGTCATTTCACACGAAGATCACCTATACACTGATCATTCGCCAACCTGGATAGGTCGTCCCCCTGGATTAGGAAAGGTCTCCTATGAATAACCGCGCCCTCGGCCTCCTGCTCACATGTCTCCCTGCAATCGTGTCGGCCCAGGCTCCTCCAGCCTCACGTCACCGTGCGCCCCACGATCTATGGCATCGCAGAAGGTCGCGATGAAGTGCTTGAGCGTGCCATCCGTTTTTCTACAGAAGGTAGGTGAACCATGATCCCTTCCACGAATCTTTTGAAATTTTTCCCGATTTTCCTGATCCTTCTCTGCGCTTCGGCCGTTCGCGCCCAGCCCACGATTCAGGAGGTATGGGCACGACACGACAAGTTCGTGATGACGGCGGCTTCAAAGCCCATCCCAGTTGATCCCTCCTGCGCCACCAAATTCAAGGGCAAGCGCGGGCAGACGGTGCGCGGATGGGACGTGGGATCCAGGAACGCGCCGGTAATCCTTACTTGGGGTGGTGGCCCTGGAGAGACCTATTCGCCCGAATACCTTGCCGCCTCCTACGCAAATCCCCTTGGCTATCGTCATGTCTCGATCGATCAGCCGGGGACCGGAGAATCCGCTTGGCTGTCCGGATGGAAGCCCGAGGACACGGTCGATGACGCAGCCGAATTCCTCAGGCTCCGCGAGATCAAAGCCCCGGTTATCGTGACCGGCTGGAGCTGGGGTTCCACCATGGCACTGCTCTTCGCACAGAGGCACCCAAACCTTGTCGGTGGGATTGTCGTAGGGGGCGTGTGGACGAACGCTCCTGAGGAAGTTGCCTATTACCTTGACGCGGCCGGACCACGGGCTTGGATGCCGGGGATATCCGAAGCCTTCCGTGCATTTTCAAACGGCCGGGGAACAGCCTGTGACCTTCACCAGGCCATCCGTGATGGACGTGGCGGAACAGCCCTTCCAAAGGCATACCAGGAGGCTGAATTTGATCAGTGCTTCCAGGGGCAAATCCCGCGAAAGCCACTCATCGAGCCAGTGGGGCGGACAGAGTCCAAGCCCGTGGACATGAAAACCGAAACCGATGAAGGCGTGCGCTTTGCCTTTATCGAATCTGAGATGATGTGCCGGGGCCAGCGCGGCGAATGGAGACTGAGGCTGCGTTTTCCGGAGAGACTTTCGGAAGTTCCCCTCATCGTAATCCAGGGGCGTTATGACCAAGTCTGCAACCCCGAGGTGGCCCGAAGGGTATTCCGCGCATGGCCCGCCAAAAGAAAAGTGTTCGTGCCATTCAATGGCGGCCACTGGAACTTCTATGGCCCAGGCAAGGAGGAACGCACTCAGGTCGGCTTGAACCTGAACGCAGAACAAGAAGCACAACTCGGAAAGGCTAACCGCCTGCATTTCGGGGATGCTGCTTTACTCGGTGGAGCCGCGGTGGATTGCCTAATCAACCCGTAGCCCCGTTGATCCGTCAAACACTAGGGTGCCAAATTCGATACCAAGGATCCTCACACGGATCACTATAGGCGATCAAAAATCCGGCCGACTTCAGCCAGATTGAATTGCAGGTCTTCGAGTGTGCTTTGGATCGCGGCAGCATGTTCCACAACAACATTGTGTTGGTGGTGAACCAAATCGCGCATGCACCGGATCGCGTCTTCAGCATAGGTAATGGGATCACGATCACGAAGCGCTTCCGCAACGAAGCAGCCCTCCGCGTGTCCCTGAGCGGGGAAGCGTGAACACGCACAGCAGGGACCGCGTCCATCTGAATCAGGCCCTCCCCACTCGATGAGCCTTAAGGCCGACTGCATTCGTTGGGCACGAAGACCAAGCCGCATGAGTGATCGGCCATATTCGGTGATGCCACCCCCACGGCTGTCTTCTCCGCTCTCAAAGTCCTCTTCCACATGGCCTCCATTCTTCTGACCAGCCTGCACCGTCGGATTCGCGATGGGAGCCCGCGAAGTCCTAGGTGACGAGGTTAAAAAGGTACCCATGGTTGGCCGCTGCTTCAGCCCATGGAAGGATCTGATCTCTCGGCAAAGGAACAGCAAGGAAAACAGGTGCGTCGCTGATCTGGTCCATGGGGCCGAATCCCCTGGCATCCAAAGAATGCAGCCTCAGTTGCGGCCCCTGTGCTCGGGCTTCCCGAAAGTCTTCAGGGCGATCCAGGATGAAGATCAAGTTCATTCCACTGATGCAGGCCCAAAGTAGCTCATTCTCGAAAACCACAAATCCACTGATGCACTCCTGCCGGATGGTTTCGATTCGATTTGTCCTGGCATCGGAAGGTGGGTCTTCCCGCTCATCCCGAAGAAGCTCCTTCATTGTCCGCAGTCGTTGCAACTGGTCTGCGCGGGTCATTTTCTGCTGGGTCAACCAACGCCACAAGATGTCCCATCGGTCCTGTATTTCCTGCGCAATTCCTGGGGCCATCAGAACAGGGACTGGCCTTTGGTCAGCTCCAGGTGAAACCTGGGGCTGCTTAGCGTAGTGGGGAACCGGCCATGGGGCGGTGTCCACCATCAAGTTGTCGAATAATGTGATCCCACCGCCGCATGACGTCGTAGACCGTGAGTTTATTGGGGTCAACGGTGGTGCGCTGTTCGGTTGCGCCATGGAGTCCTCCTATACGCTCAAAAAATCGTTTTCCTGCGTACTCCGTACCGAGGCGCGCGCCTGGGAATCGGTTTCCGTTCGTATCCATCCAGCAAATGCCAACGGGGTGGCCATTGCGCCAAGTCGTGTAGGGCTCGAAGCCCCGTTTCTTCATTTCAATCAGGACCCCGCCCTTCCTGAAGCCTGCAGCGATAACGGCATCAATGGTTTCTCGCAGTAACTGTTTCTGCGGGACTTTCCC
>JAUYES010000161.1 GCA_030691225.1 Holophaga sp.
ATCGTCGGGATTTCAGTTGGGCTGGCCTACCTCGTTTCCATCCTGTTCAATGTCAGCTTCGCATTGGGCGCATTCCTCGCTGGCGCACTGGTCAACGGCCAGCCCATCAGCCATCGCATACAGAACAACCTCCAGCCCCTCCAAGACACCTTTTCCGTGCTTTTCTTCGTCTCTGTCGGGATGCTCTTCGACCCAAGGGTGCTGATTCAACACCCCATCAAAGTGCTGTGGGTGCTGGGCATTATCCTAATAGGCAAGACCGTAGCGGCATTTCTGCTCATGCGTCTGATGAGATTCGGGAAGGAAGCCGCCTTGGTTGTCTCAGCCGGACTAGCTCAGATCGGAGAGTTCTCCTTCATTCTCGCAAGCCTCGCCACAAGCGTTGGGTTGTTATCTAAAGATGGCTACCAACTCATCATCGCTGGATCGATTATTTCGATTGCTCTGAATCCCAGTCTTTTCCTGGGTGCGGCCAAAAAAAAGCCTCTAAAAGTCTGATATGCAGGATTCCGCTTCACCCGTTTCAAGGCAAGCGGGTTGAAAGACGAGGCGGCCCTTCTCGAGGATGGGATCGTCAAACGGGTATCTCTTTCCGCCAGAAGCAGCGCCGTGGCGCAATTCCCTCGCAAAACAGAGTGAGCGAATCGTCTATTGCGGCAACCCCGTATAGGCGAGGATGAATTGAGCAATGGCCTGCGGATCGTTCAGGTTCAATTGCGGGATGGCCAAACCTGAAAGTGGTTGATCGGTGGCCACCGCCACGATTTCGGGGTCGTTCGAGCAAAGGAGAGGCTTGCCCTCCGATTCGCGATGGATCTCCAGCTTCGGGTGGGAATGCGTCTTGAAGCCCTCGATAAGGAGCAAATCCACCGGCGTCATGCGTTCGATCAGGGCCTCGATGGAGGGCTCGGGTTCATCCCGCGATTCATGCATGAGTACCCAGCGGTTAGACGTAACCACTAGCACTTCCGAGGCCCCGGCCTCCCGGTGCCGAAAAGAATCCTTGCCTCTGCTGTCCACATCAAAGCGGTGATGGGCATGCTTCATGGTTGAAACCGTAAGGCCCTTTTCCCGCAAGATGGGTAACACCTCAACGAGCAAGCTCGTCTTGCCGCTGCCGCTCCAACCCACAA
>JAUYES010000167.1 GCA_030691225.1 Holophaga sp.
TTCGTCGGCGACACTGGCGCCACCAAGAAAATCCGCAAGTTCACGCCTAACGTTGACGGAACCTTCACCGAAGCAACCTTCGTGGTAGGCGGTGGGACCTATCCGGCCACCCCGAATATCCAGGGCATGACCGTGGATCATGTCGCGGGCTTCATTTACGCCACTGACTTCACGGCTGCCAAGGTGTTCAAGATCGATGCCACCTCCGGCGCTTCCACCGATTTTGTAACCGCCACGGGCACCGGTCCGGTGGGCATTGGCCTTGATGGCAATGGCAATGTTTGGGTCGCCCTGCAGACTGCCAATCAGGTCAAGAAATACGATAGTGTTGGAGCCCAGTCCCTGGTCGTCGGCACTGGCACGGCTGGCTATGCAGATAACGCCGCCACTGCCGCCATGTTCAGCAAGCCCAATGGTTTGGTTGTGATCGGCACCACGGTATATGTCACCGACTTCACCAATAACGCCTTGCGCGCCATCGCCACCGGTGATGGTGCTGTCACCAGCATCATTGGGGCACCGGCCGTCACAGGTTCGGCCAGTTTCACCGGTTTACGTCCAGGCTTAGTCAAGGCAGACAACACCTCAGATGCTTCCATGCTCACTGGCGCCATCGTTCGATCGCCTTTGGGACTCACCGGCACCACCAAGGGAGATCTGCTCCTGACGAGTGGAAACAGTGTCTACCAAGTCACTGCACCTCCGGCGCAATAACCCAGACAAGCATTAGCCACCAAGCGCCCCGGTTCGCCGAGGCGCTTGGTTTTTGCCCCCAACAAACAAGGCAAACCGCAGCCCGTTGCAGAAGATCTTTTTTTTGCTCTTCATGCGGTAAGAAATTTTTTCATTGTTATCAGAAAGTTTTCGCCAATCCCTTGAAATCAATTTGTGCTCGGAGGAATAAATGCAAACAAGAAACCTCGGCGCCCGATGGGCATTTTGCCTTTTAACGGCTGGACTCATAGCCCTTGCCCCGGGTTGTAGTACCAGCGGCAACGATGGGAACCCAATTCAAATCGTTGCGCCGAGCATCAGTTTGCAACCTTCCTCGACCCAAACGGTCACGGCAGGTACCAGCGTTTCCTTTGTCGTGGTGGCCACCGGAACGCCTGCGCCCACCTATCAATGGAAAAAAGATGGCGTAAACATTGCCAATGCCACTTCAGCCACCTACACAATTTCGGCTCCTGTAGTCGGCGACTCGGGCACCTACACCGTCACGGTCACCAATTCGGTCAGTTCCGTAACGAGCAATGGTTCGGTGCTCACGGTCAACCCGGCGGCCTCGGCACCCATCATTTCAACCCAACCCGCTGCAACGCAGACCGTCACGGTCGGCGGCAGCGCCTCGTTCACCGTAGTAGCCAACGCCCCCGACGGCGGTGCGCTCACCTACCAGTGGATGAAGGGCGCCAGCGCCATTCCGGGCAAAACAGCCAGCACGCTGACCATCAATCCGGTGGCTCTTGCGGACGCGGCTTCCTATTCCGTGGTGGTCACGAACACTCTGAACGGCACGACTGCCGCCACCCCCAGCAATGCCGCCGTGCTTACCGTTAACCCGGCGGCCTCGGCACCCATCATCTCAACCCAACCCGCTGCAACGCAGACCGTCACGGTCGGCGGCAGCGCCTCGTTCACCGTAGTTGCCAACGCCCCCGATGGCGGTGCACTCAGCTACCAGTGGCTGAAGGGTGGCAGCACCCTTGCAGGCAAAACGGCCAGCACGCTGACCATCAGCCCCGTGGCTCTTGCGGACGCGGCTTCCTATTCCGTGGTGGTCACGAACACTCTGAACGGCACGACTGCAACCACTCCCAGCAATGCCGCCGTGCTCACCGTTAACCCGGCGGCCACCACCCCTACAATCAGCATCCAACCCCTACCCGTCACAGTGACTGAAGGCGACAATGCCAGTTTCAGTGTCACGGCCACCGGGGATGGCACACTCACCTACCAGTGGATGAAGGGCGGCAGCGCTATCTCTGGTAAAACAGACGCAACCTTGAACCTCACCGCTGTCACAACAGCCGATGCGGGGAATTATTCCGTCGAGGTTACCAACACACTCAACGGAACCAGCGCCAGCGCGATCAGCGATGTCGTTGCGCTCACGGTCGGCACGTACGCCTCCCCCACCATCACCACCCAACCCCAGAGTGCAACCGTCACTGCTCCCGATGGAAAAACGTTCAGCGTTGTTGCCACGGGTACGCCTCTGACCTACGTCTGGAAAAAGAATGGAACGGCCATACCCGGGCAAACCGGCACCAGCTATACCGTTGCCGCCACCGATCTCCACAACGTGTCCGATCAATACTCCGTAACCGTGACCCTCACTGGCGGTGGATCCATCGATAGTGATGCGGCAACCCTTACCGTTGTAGCTCCAAAGCCGGTCTATGCCGGAGATCCTACGGTCACCGATGTTGCCCGGCCTTATTCCGTTGTTTCCTCCTGGTACACCACGGCTCCTTCCGATCCCACGGGCTCTTTCCGCGTTGGATACGACACAGCCCTACTGAATCCCGTATGGTCGGCAGCCTGTTTCTTCCCAAGCGCTCCTTGGGCCTTTGTTCGACCCTCTACCTATCCCACGGATACACGAATTCCGGGCTCCCTTGCCCACGCCGATTATACGAACACTGGCTATAGCCGAAGCCACCTGACAGGATTCGCCGATCTACGCGATGTCTACGGTGCCGATGCCGGTGCTTCGACCATGTACATGTCCAACATGATTCCCATGACCCAGACTCTGAACGGTGGCCCCTGGCAAAGCCTGGAGACCGTCACCACGCAGACGCTGCCCGCCACCTTCGGACGCGTGTGGACCTATTCAGGGCCGATCTTCTCCACCCAACTGGTTGCACCCATGGGCGCGAAAGCCATCCCCGTGCCCACGGCCTATTACAAGGTAATTGTTCAGGAAGCAGTTGCGGGAAGCCCGAAAGTGCTTGCCCTGATCGTCCCTCACAGCACCACGGTTTCCAGCACCAGCAGCCCGGCCGTGACCATGGTCAATGGTGATTTCTGGAAATTCGCCACCACCCTCGATCGCGTTCAGACCTTGACAGGACTCAATTTTTTCCCGAATCCAACCTCTCCACTACCAGCCGGATTTACCTCCACCGTGGCCGTGAAGGACTGGGGCACCAACTTTCAACAAGGCCCCAACCGTCCCAATGTCCACATGATCACACCGAGCTGGGACTCCACGTTCACCCATAAACACAACTCGACGAACGTAATTACAACCATCGAAACAACCACGGCCTTCACCAATGTTCCCGTGTCCTTCGTGGCTCAGGCAGCAGCCGATCCCGATCCCATCGCCAGCACCTCCTGGAACTTCGGGGATGGCAGCGCCACGGATTCGAACCTTTCAACCACCCATTCCTACACCACCGCTGGTACCTATTGGGTCACCTTCACGGCCACGGATACCGCTGCGCATTCCAGCACCATTACCCGCGTCGTCACCATTACGGGAGTTAGCCCCAACACGCCTCCCACCTTTACGCCTGCCACCCTCGCGGATATCACTGCCACCATGGGCGCGACTATCCCCAATGTCACGTTCACGGTTGCCGACGATACAACGGCACCTGGCAGCATCCTTGTGTCAGCGACGTCCAACAATCAAACACTGCTTCCCGATGGCAGTCTTCTCCCTGTGAACACCAACGGCAGTGTTTCCATGCCTCTCTCGCCGGTGACCGGCCAGACTGGATCCGCCCTCGTGACGGTCACAGCCACGGACGGGGATGCAGCCTTCACGACCAAAACCTTCACCCTAACGGTGAATGCCAACAATCCTCCGACCTTCACACCCGACACCCTGGCCAATGTCACCACCACGGTGAATACCGCAAAAACAGCGACCTTCACCTTGTCGGATGACCTCACCCTGCCCGCAACCCTTGACATTGCCGTCACCTCCAACAACCAAACGCTTCTTCCCGATGGCACAACGAATATCGACAATGTGGCGGGAGCGATCACGCTCACGCTTAATCCAGCCGCTGGCCAAGTCGGCACGGCCCTGGTAACCGTGGTCGCCACCGATGGCAACGCCGCTTCCACAACGAGGACCTTCACCCTCACGGTCAACAGTGCTTCGGCCGCTCCAATTCTTATCATCAGCCAGTACTACGAAGGCACCAGCAACAACAAGTGGATCGAAATCACCAACGTGGGAACTGCCGAATGGGATGCCACCACGACACCCATGAACCTTTGGAATTGGGCGAATCCTTACGTAGCTACCCCCACCTTCCAGGGAACGCCACTCACTGGCACCTTGGCTGTAGGAGCCAGTAGGATTTACAAGAATTCCCTAAGTGCCTTGCCAACATCCACCAATCTGACGGGCACTGGTATCACTGCCTACTCGTGTAATTTCAACGGTGATGATGTCGTTTTCCTCTCTCCCACCGTCCCAAGCTCATTAACGGCCAACTCCACCAATGGGACAGAGGCTTATGCCGCAAGAATTGATGTCATCGGTGTAAATGATTCGGCTCTCTGGATGGGCAACACAGGCACCACTGCTGGTGGAACCTATGCCAAGGCCTTGGGGATGAACCGATCCTACGTCCGCAAGTCCACGATCAATCTCGCCAACATCACCTACACCCCAGGCGAGTGGACCCAGGTGGACGCGGCAGAAATAACCACCACCGCACCCAGCTCAGTGGACACCGCCGCCGCTGATAGCACCAACCGCCTCGGAGTCCATGTCTACATTCCGTAGGCCGAAGACATTGCCAAAGAAAAGCGCCCCCATTTCGGGGGCGCTTTTCATATACAGAACCTTTTCAGCATTTCTTTTGGCCTTTCATACCGTTTTGCGCTCAACAAGATAAAAATCGCCAAAACACTCTGAAATTCAAAGCAAAAAAAACAGTCAACAGGATAGCCAGGATGAACAGGATTGGTTCTGGCGAATTGCGGCGCCCAGGCTAGGTTCTTGAAGGGGCGGGCCTGGACGCCTTGGGCTGGATGCACGGTGCCTGCAAATCCATCCTGTGCATCCTGGCTATCCTGTTTCCATTTTCTGAATGCAACATGGTATGAATGCAGGCAAGAACGCGCCTTGAGGCATCTATCGGTCCGCAAAGGAATCATCAGCTCGAAGTTAATCGACACCCGCTCGCACAGAGTAATGGCGCAAGGGTTGCCCGACATTCTTTACAGGAGTCTCGGTCAGGGGGCCGTAGACGAGGGCCAGCAGTGCCGGATCCTCGCTTTGTTTGAGCGCGGTTCGCACCGTATCCATAACCAAGGTTTCGCGAAACCCGCCCAGGGATTGCAGCCGTGCCGTGGCATTCATGCCATTAGAGAAGGAGGTGTACTGGCGGTTTGGCCCAAACAGGCCGCAGAAGGAGTGAACCAGGTTTACGCCAATCGCCACGCCCACGCCGGGCTTTTGCGTGAGTTCACGAATACGGGCGACCTCGGGGTGGGCTCCAAATTTATTGCGGGTGAAGCGCTGAATATCGATGGCTGCCCGCATGGCCTGCTCGGCGCACTCCAGTGAGCTTCCCTTGAAAAAGGGAGGGCCGAAAAGGCCGATCACGCAATCACCAACCATTTTGTCGAAAACGCCACCGTGCTTGAAAAGAATATCGACGACCCCTGCGCTCCAGTCGTCGACAAACTTCCCAATCTTGGTCGGTGTTTCGAGCACTTGCTCGCAGATACGCGTAAAGCTGTTGATATCCGCGAAGAGAATTCCCACTTCTTCATCTCGCGGAGCGAGGTAACGAGCTTCGTAATCGGGATCTTTCAAGAGTTCGTCGATGACTGGCCCGGCAAAAAATTGTGAGAGATGAATTCGTTCACGGTTGTAGTCCATCAGGCGCTGGGAGAGCGTTGCCGCCAGCACGCGGATCAAATCCATCGTCCACGCCGAAAACCCCTCTGAGTTTGACCAGACCAGAATCTTGCCCAGGGTATTCGTCGAGCCCGCACCCGAAATAAGCACGGCCTCCACCAGTTTCTGGCCACCTAACAACCGACCCAAATGATCATCGGCGGCGCCAATAAGCTTGTCCCCGTGAGTTCGAATGGCCTCGTCCAGCTCAGGGTAGGGTTGCTCCTCTGATTCATGTTCTAGGTGTCCAAATTTATAGGTTCGGTAGCGCAACGAAAGCGGTTCGATGGCATCCCGGTAGAGGATCAGAAAACCGGGTAGTTTCACGCGCTCGGCCATGGTGAGCACGGCCTGATCCATGCCTTCTTCAAACACCCTATTGGATAGGAATTGATTGATGGTAACGATGAGTTGCTGTTTCTCCGAAGCAGTCTGCACCGAGGCCAGTACGGTATCGAATTCTTCACTGATCGTTTCAAGCATTCGGGATAGCCGTGCGGAGGCCTCGGGTGCGGTGTGATCCCCCTCAAAAAGCAGCCCCATGCCACCCACCGGAACGCCCACCACATCCAGTGGCTGACTCACCAGCGTGCCTCCGTCGATACGGTGCACACCCCAGGGCTGGTCAGCGAACACTTGATCGGGATGCGAACCAAATTCACCCAAATGCCAGGTTTCATCGGCCATATCTTCATTCATCGTTGTAACCACAACGGCCTTGGCACTCGTCAAAAGCAGCAACTCGGGCAAGATCCGTCGAAAGGTCTGATCGAGGTTTTCGCGCCGCTTGAGGGATTCTTCCAGCATGTTATCGACGGCAGCATTGAGATCCCGAAGGAATCGCAGTTCTTCGAGCGAGAGTAGCGTTGCGGTGGGATCGCTCAACGTCATGACTCAACCCTCCCTGTTGTGGAGCTCATTTTGATTTTTTCTCACTCGTAATCAAATCCGAAGGAGTCACAGGCCGGTTCAACAGATCCACAAAACGCTGCACGCGGTCAGGCCCCGTCCCCGCATACGCTTCCACGAGCTGCTGGCCTACGCTGTAGGTAAAGACATAGGCTCGATTCACGCGATTGAATTCCAGGGTCTTGCGCGCGCGTTCAGGTGTAACAAGGGAGAAGCGCTGGAGAAAGGCGATGACTTCGGCATCGGGTCGTTTTTCCTCCAACTGCATGCGAATGGCCAAATCTCCAGCTCGACCAAGGGTTCCCAATAGCTTCTGCAAATCCAAGTAGCGATCCAATTCCTGAGTATCTAAACCCGCTAAGGGAGCCAGTGTTTTCAGCATGAAAGTACGATGTTCAGGCTCGGTCATCACCATGCCTAGTGCGGCATTGGCGGTGCCTTCGGCGATCAGGGATTGGGGCGAATGCAGTGGGTAGACCGAAAATTCCTGCCAGCCCTTCGCCTTCACAAGATGGTGCTCCAGGAGGGCGTTATAGACGTGGTGCCCTGGGTAGCCTTCGTGAGCCAGTAGACCGGTAACCCGATCCAAGGCAATGGGCAGATCCGTGTTCACTTCGATCAGGCTCGAGAGATTGCCTTCATACCAGTTGTAGCCACCCCAAGGTTTCTGGGTGACAAAGGCGAGGCGAAACCGCTCGCCTTCAGGCAGGGTGAGGATGCGGGCCGTGCGAAGGCGCAGTTCCTTGAGCGCGGCTTCGGCCAGGATTGGCAATTTGTCGGCAGGCACCAAAAACCGCGCGCGGAGGGACTGCACACGAGTCTCCAGGCTGCTTTCGCCGGGGATCAGGGTTTCGAGTTTCTGACGGGCGGATTCCAGTTCCTTCAGCGTGACCGAAGGAATATCAATGTCGTAGAGTTGCTTGGCCTCTTGGGCCAAGGTCATGGTCTCGCCCCCGAGACGGCGCAAGAAACAATCCACCGCGACCAGTTGTTTGATCAGGAATTCCCGGCGAGGCGAAGCTGGGAGTGCCTTCAACTTCGCTAGCAGAGCCTTGGTTTGCTGCTCCAAGTCGAGCCGAGGCACCGGCATTCCAAGCGCGGCCTTGGCCTTCCAGGCCTCGGGACCGTAGTAGGCGTCCACAAAGGAAGCATCGTGCCGCCCCACCGCCAGGACCAAATGCACGTAGGCTTCGGCAACTTTATCCATCGCAAGATCCGGCGCAGGTGCAACCAGAGCCGCAGGAGAAAGGAAAAGCAGGGCAAGGGTCATGGAGAACTCCTCTTTTTATTCCAGCATAGTGCCGCGCGAAGTTGGGTAAAACAGCCCTCTGCGGGAGAAAGGTATTTTGCAGCCTCGCGAGGTGTCTCACGAGAAGCCGCGAAGATAAAAAATTCGGTTCTTTACGAATTTCAGTGAAAGCCATTGCCACAGTTGGTTTCGAACGGAAGAGCATCGCATCCGGTCGAGACAAACGGTTTGGATACTTAAGGGAAAGTTCAACGCCGAGGTAGAGAACAAAGTCCTAACCTAATCGTTTTCTTCCTCCGCGACCCTCCGCCTTTCTCTGCGTCTCAGCGTTTGAGCTTTTTTCTTCCACATTCATTCCACCTAAATCTGCTTGCGGAGTCTGAGAACCCTCAGTGAGATTGAATTTTTGGCATAACTGTATCCGAGAGCTTTGATAGATTTTTGTCAAAAGTGGCGAGAGGAAGATGTCCATTCGCCCTGGCCGTTTCCAGCACGAGACAGTCCGAAAAGTCGGCTTTAGAACCGCGATAGGTTTCTGTTGCAGCGCTTACGACCGACTCGTCCTGGAGATAAATATCCACATTGCTAAGGAGTGCATCCAGAACCCCCAGAATTTCTTTTTTGGTGCGACTAAATGTGGATAGCAACACCCATACTGTTTCGACCAGGACGATGTGAGAAACCCAAAGCGGACCGC
>JAUYES010000180.1 GCA_030691225.1 Holophaga sp.
TATGTGCGGCGAGCCCTTGTTTCAGCTCCGAGACATCCGGAAGCGTTGGCACGACTTCAGGACCTGCGCCGAGCTTACGGAATGGCGGATGATTTCATTCTGTCTGAAAATGAACCCCCATCCGAGATAGAGAAGACACGCTTCCTGGTCATTAAGGCCTGGGGGTACGGTTTCTGGAGCGAGGGCCATCATCTTGCCAGCCAATTGCTTTTGGCCGAATTGACTCATCGAACTCCTGTCGTACTGTGGGGAAAGAACTGCCTTTTTCGCGGAAACGCAGATCTAGATGCCAGCACCCACTTCTTCCAGGAGATCTCCACCGCTCGCCTGGAAGACCTGCCATCCACATCGAGGTTTTTTCCCGGAAAGTGGTCCTGGGCCAACCTCCGAGAGGAAAATGTCAACAAATGGGAAGGTGAAGGCTCACGGATTGCGGCGCAGTACTTGTTTGCACGCCCCGAAGAAGTACTGGTCAGCGATTTCTTCTCGAACATCGAAACCATTCGACCTTGGATCGGGCCTAGCTCCAAGTACTTCGGTAAATCGGACGATGAGATCTACGCGGTACTCTTTCAAAAATATCTAAAACCCACTTCAAGCATCGCCTCCAGGGCAGATACTTTTTTCAACCAGATCAAACAAAGTCGCCCATGGATCGCCGTCCACGTGAGGGGATCTGACAAGGTTCTCGAATCCCCGCGACTTCAAGAAACCAATGCGGCCTGCCTGAATCTGCTGGACCAAATCATCGAACAGCACCCCACCCTCGGCGTACTGCTGTTAACCGATTCAACACCAATCGTGGCTGAATATCAGGAGCGATACGGGGAGCGCCTTCGTTGCACGGAGGCAACCCGCTCGGCTACTGATGTGGGCGTGCACCTGAGTGGGCACAACGGTGTCGAGCTGGGAGAAGAAGTTTTCGTCGACACCCTCCTCGCCTTGAAGTGCGATTTTTTTATCGGCAACCGAATGTCCAATGTCTCCCTGGCCATCGCCAGCCTACGAGATTGGCCTGCAGGCCACATTCATCTTTTCGGAGAAAATAGCGGTCGAGGCGAAAACCTCCTGCTGCATCGGCGACCAGCCAAGGACGGTCCCGCTTGTCGCCTATGCGACGCTCCCACCATTGCCAAATTCTCCCGACTCTTATTGTCGCGCTACACGGTGACCTACTTTGCATGCACCAAATGCGATTCCCTTCAGACCGAGACACCGCATTGGCTCGATGAGGCGTATTCCCCAACGCACGAACCCGTTGACGCAGGTGCCGCGGGACGCACCCTTCTGAACGTTCTATCGCTTTGTCGACTGCTCGAAATCATTGGCATACGAAAAGAAGATCGCTGTGTGGACTTTTATGGAGGCAATGGGCTGTTTGCACGACTCATGCGCGATGCGGGCTATAACTTTTTTAGCCAAGATAAATTCGGAAACGACGCGTTTTGCCGGGGTTTCGCCTGGAGTAGCCTTGACCGACCCGTCCAATTGATAACGATCTTCGAAAGTGGCGAACAATTTACCTACCCCTCCGCAAAGTGGGATGCGCTTTTTGCTTCAAATCCAAATTTCATCTTGGGCACGACCGGGCTCTACACCTATCAAGGTTCCGATTGGGCCCTTCTCTCACCCGAATCTGGACGAAATACCTTTTTCTACTCTCCGACCGCCTTGGCGGAGATCGCAGCGAGTCGAGGCTGGGAAGCCTACCTGCTTGGCGACTACTTCCTGCTATCCAGACAACCACTGTCCGAAAAGACCTTGTCCGATTTGGAAGAGTGGAACCAGAATCTTGATTGCGCAATTAAGGAGAGTCTTCACCACTGGTCCAATAACTCGCAGGAGTTTGTGTCCGAGGATAACCGGCACCTTCGTCAGCTGCTCCGTTTGCGCGAATCGGGCACGCGCATCGCGGTTGACGGCTTCTTTTTTCGCTTTGCATCCGGGATTGCCAGGGTTTGGAAAAGCCTTTTAGCCGAGTGGTCCGCCGATGGCTTCGGCGAATTCGTGGTGGTTTTGGACCGTGAACGCTCGGCTCCCCGTTTTGCGGGCATTACCTATCTCGATATCCCTTGTCACACCTATGCAGATCGACTCGCGGACCGGGAAATGCTTCAGGAAATCTGCGACCGTGAAACCATTTCGCTTTTCATTTCGACCTATTACACCACTCCAACAAAGACCCCTGCCGTACTGATGGTTCACGACATGATCCCCGAAGTCCTAGGCTTCGACTTAAGCAGCGAACAGTGGCGAGAGAAGCATGAAGCCATTCGGTACTGCCACCACTACCTGTGCGTGTCGAATTCAACCGTCTCCGATCTGATTCGCATCTTTCCTCACATAAGCCAAGACCGAATACGCCTTGCCCATTGCGGAACTGACTTTCGCACCCCTTCCAGGGAAGGTATTACCAACTTCTTGGAACGATACGGGATCAACCAGCCCTATTTTTTGATTTCCGGCACAAAAACCGACTACAAGAACGCGCATTTGTTCTTCAAAGCTTTCGCCAGCTTGGGTGCTGCCCGTAGCGATTACGCCATCGTATGCACCAACTC
>JAUYES010000187.1 GCA_030691225.1 Holophaga sp.
GGGCGAAATTCCCATAACGACCCCGGATGCCGATGCCTGCTACGAGCGCGTGGTGGAAATCGATGTGAGCGCCTTAACGCCTCAGATCGCATGCCCGCACATGGTCGATAACGTGAAGCCCATTGGCGAAGTCGTGGGCACCAAGATCCACCAGATCGTCATCGGCAGCTGCACCAATGGCCGCCTGGACGATCTGGCCATGGCTGCCAATATCTTGCGCGGCAAGAAAGTGGCTCAGGATGTGCGGATGCTGGTCTTTCCGGCCTCCGGCAGGATTTTCGGTCAGGCACTGGACCTCGGCTACGTGCATGATCTGATGCGCGCTGGAGCGGTGGTCATGAACTCGGGCTGCGGCCCTTGCCTCGGCGTGCATGAAGGCGCTCTGGGCGATGAGGAAACCGCCCTTAGCACCACCAATCGCAATTTCAAGGGGCGCATGGGCAATCCCAATTCCGGCGTCTATCTCTGCAGCCCCGCCGTGGCAGCGGCTTCGGCGATCACCGGGGTCATCACGGATCCGCGCAAGGGAGGGAAGTGACATGCCCAAAGTCATCATCAAGCTCGGTGCCGATATCAGCACGGATGACATCTACCCTGGCCGCTACATGGCCACGGTTTTGCCCACGGAAACGCCCGACTTCTGCTTCGCGAATCGAACGGAATTCAACGCCCGACTCAAGGCGAAAGCCTTCGCGCCCGGCAGCATCATTTTGGGCGGGGAAAATTTCGGCTGCGGTTCCAGCCGCGAGCAAGCGGCCAGCGCCATTCAGGGCTATGGTCTGGTGATCGTGGCGCAAACCATTTCGCGCATCTTTCTCCAGAACGCCATCAACCTGGGCCTCCGCGTGATTATCTGCCCCACCATCGAAGCCGAGGAAGGCCACGAACTGACCCTGGAACCCATGGAAGTCGTGAATATCACCACAGGCAAACGCTTCCCCATTCAGCCCTTGCCGCCCGCACGGCAAGCCATTATCGATGCGGGTGGACTGATTCCCTATACCCGGCAGCGGATGGCGAACGGTTAAAGCCCGCCCAACCGGATTCGCCCGTACCCACGATCAGCCGCGAAGGTGAGACAACTGATCTCTTCCTTTGCGATGAGCGCATCCTTGGGCAGTACCGTAGCTGCAAAATCACAGGCCTCGCTGGCAGGTGTTGCGTAGGCTTTACCCCGACGAAGCATCAAGGCGGCTGCAGCCAGATCAAAGGCTGGACCCGAGGGCATGCTGCCGTAATGGGGCGTGAAACAGGCCACTCGAGCATCCTGCGCGGTGGCGACATAAGTCGCGCCAAAGGCTTGGCGGCCATCCGCGCCCAGCACCAACAGATCCCCATCGCAGGAAAGCGCCCCCGAATACCGACCCGTGGCGACGTCCTGCAGGGTGCAGTACCCAGGCTTGGCTTCGTCCCGAGCGGAAAGCAGGAAAAACGCCGCCCCCTCACCTGGAATGGCAGTCTCTCGTTGAGTCGCCAAGGGCGCCATGGGGCCGACCCAGTGCTCGCCGCGCTGACGCATCCACAGGTAGGCCATGAGATCCGAGAGTTCATCCACCGCACCAAAAAGCACGCGCTCCACCCGCCCTTCCAAGAGCCACCGACGAGCCGTCAGAAGGGCCGATGGCACGGACAAATGGAATTGGCTGATGGTAAGATTCGGGCCCGTGGCACCGATCTGAAGCGAGATATTGGCCGCGGCCGTGTTGTGCATGGAGTTGGCAAAATGGATCGGAGAAGTACACGCATCGCCATCTCGGGAGATGGAATCCATCAGCGCGTAGGTGGTCGTTGTGGTCGCGCCGTAACCGGTGGCGATGACCAAACCCAGGCCGTCATTGCCCGTGGGCTCGAGCCCAGCGTCTTCCAGGGCGAGCCTTGCACCTAGGAGTGCCAACTTGCTGAAGGAATCCATGCGACGCAGCGTACGGGCTGGGGCGAGTGCCTCAAGCGGCGCGATATCTGCCCGCATGGCTGCCAGTTCGGTGGCACCATGCCCCGTTGGCACGGCGCGAATCGATGGAGCGACCAAGCCTTTTTCCAGAGCCTGGGAAAGCGCCTGGACGCCGGTTCCAAATCCACCAAAGGTGCCGATGCCCTGAAGGGTGATACGCCTCATGCTCTGTCTCCACGGCCCAGCACAACCACCGCATTGTTGCCGCCAAAGGCCAAGGAATTCGAAAGGGCAACGGTGCCCGTGAAGGCCAAAGGCTCTGAGACGGGACATCCGCCGAGCTCTGGGTCGGCCGTGGAAAACCCGATGCTAGCCGGTATGCGACCCCGCTCGAGGCAAGCCACGGTAAAAATGGCCTCGAGCGCGCCCGCAGCGCCCAAGGTGTGGCCCGTATAGCCCTTGGTGGACAGGAAGGGCACTCCGGGCAGCATCGCGGCCAGAGCGTGGCTTTCCACTCGGTCGTTATCCGCTGTGCCGGTACCGTGGGCGTTAACGAAGGCAACCGCCGAGGCCTCCGTGTTGTGACAGGCGAGCGCTTCCGCAATGGCTCGCTTCAGGCCGTCGCCATCGGGCTTGGGCGCAGTCTGGTGATAGGCATCGCAGGCCGAACCATACCCGAGCATGAAAGCCCGAGCCTTGCAATTCCGCTCCTGACGACTCCGTTCAGATTCCAACACCAACACACCAGCGCCTTCACCCAAATTCAGCCCCTTGCGTTGCAGGTCAAAGGGCTTGCAAGGCGCTTCATCGCTGATCTTAAGAGAGATAAAACCGTTGTAAGTAATGCGTGAAAGCTCATCGGCCCCACCCACCACCACCAGGTCGCAAATACCCGCAGCGATCCAGGAAGCGCCAAGGCCAATGACATCCGTACCCGAAGAGCAGGCATTCACCACGGTCTGGCAGGGACCCATGAAACCGAATTCCCGAGCAATCACATC
>JAUYES010000230.1 GCA_030691225.1 Holophaga sp.
TTTCGGAATTTTCGAGCCCGGTGCCCAGCAGAAGAATCGGGAAGCCGTCTCCCAAGGACTCCGCCAGCACTTTGATTCGGCGGCGATCATCCAGCCCTAAGGATGGAGCGTGGAGCAAGACCAGGGTGCGGTTTCGCACAAGACTCTTCATGCCTTGGATGGTGGGGTCTACCCGCGTGAAGGCGAGGTCTCCCAGCAACGCGCGAACGCGATCTTCCAATAAACCCGCCGCTGAAACCAATACCAATCCTTTTATCCCCTGGACTTCCGAATTACTGGACGCACTAGCCAAAAAATCCTGACAGTTTTCTTTTTTGGTGGCACGGTCGCGGAATTCTTCCCGCTTTCGGAATACCCATCTCGATAGGTTCGCCAGGAGCTCGCCTTCTAAAGCGGGGCGAAATTCCACTCCCACGCTGCGTCCTTGGACATAACGAATTTTGGCTTTCTGATTGACATGAATATCGGTTTCCAAAGTCAAGGTCAGCATGATGGTGTCTTCCACCAGCATTTCCAGTTCTTCGAAATCCTGCATGGATTGAAAGCGTAATCCGGTGGTGCTCACGTTAACAACATGGCCACTCAGAATGTCGTATTTTCGAGTGCTGAACGTTATCGGAGTTCGCCCCAATCGCTCCACCCGGTAGGCGCCTCGGTAGTCCTCATCTGACAACATTTCCGGGATCGCAAGCTTGAGAGAGGGGCGACCATTCACCCTACCTACACCAAGCAAATCCGTGGCCCCTTCCAAAAAGGTAAACCCATAAGGAAAACGCATAAGGAGTTGAGAAGAGCGCAACCCAGCAATGGCATCTTCCCGGCCGATGCTTGCCACCACATGCACGGCGTCTTGGTCCAAGCGCAAGAAACTTGATTCATTCCGCACGTAAGGGGTCAACAGAATCAGCATCTCACCGCGTTCACAGGCCACCCGCAGTGCATCGCGCACGGCATCGGCATTGCGAATGCTTTGCTGCCCCATTCTCCATCCCTTGTGAATTAGCTAAATTTCAGCAACTGCCCGTTCTTGGGAACAGTCTACCTTCACAATGAAAGAAATTTCAGTTCAACCCACCGCCGAGGATCCACCGGACCTGAATCGAGTGCCCAATCGATAGCGTGTACCAGGATGTGTGCAGCGCACGAAGGTGACCACCTCACTGCCTTGCCAAGTGCGACGCGTTAAGAGCAAACCTGGATCTCCCGCCTGGATCTCTAAATGGGCCGCCGTTTCAGCGCTGGCGCAGATGGCTTCCACCACATGTTCAACTTCGTCCAGCGGCACGGTTTGCAGCAGGTATTCTCCAGGTTGCAGGGTGTCAAAGGTCTGGTTCAGGAATTCGGGCGCGGCGTCAGGACGAACATAGCGATCCTCCAACTGAAGAGGCACCCCATCCTCCCGGTG
>JAUYES010000241.1 GCA_030691225.1 Holophaga sp.
AGGAGATTGCCCACATAAGCACTCGCCGTGGCGATCGGCACCATGGTCCAAGGATTGTTCAGAAAAGCGGCAATGAGCATCAAGGGACGGTGCAGCCTTCGAAAGACCAGGCAAAACAGCAAAACCAGGGCGGTATGGACACCCAGAAAGGGATTCCAACAAATGGAAAAACCCAACCCGAAACTAAGGGCGACTTGATGCGGCGTAAGTTCGGGATGGAGGATATGCAGCTTGAGCCCAGCCCAAAAACCGGGCTTCACAACGGTGGAGGAAGGTGTCGTCTGGGGTGTTTCAGGCGTTGCTGTCATTCGGTCCGTCGTGCGAAGTGGTCAAAGCTCTGGTCGGGGAGAGGACTAAGCGCTTTCCCATCATAGATGAGGACCGGCCATTCCCGGCGACTGACCGCTTCCCCAACCTCCTGCAGTGGCACGCACAACCGCAATTCCAGTTCTTCGCGGGAAAGGCAGGAGGCAAAACACCGGGCGAAATCTTCGCCGCCCGAGATTTGATCGCTGTCCAAGCCCTTGGCCAACACCACGCTGCAACCGGAGGCCTCGGCCAGCATCCGCAGATCCTTGCTGAGTCCATCCGAGAGATCCATGCAGGCATGCACCTCGGCGATTTCCGCCAAGCGATACCCCAAGCCCAGGTTTGGCTTCGGGTCCAGATGGGCCGCTAGTTCCTCGTCCGGATTCAGAGCATCCCAACGCTGTCCGGCTTGAAGTTTGCGCAATCCGCGCAGGCTTCGCCCCAGCGGTTGGTCCACGAAGATCCGATCACCGGGGCGCATATTCGAGCGATTCAGCCAACGCTTGGCTGCCCCAAAAGCGGTAACCCCCAACCCTAGCCCCGAAGGACGACCCACCGTATCGCCACCGATCACAGGCACCCGACAAGCCTTTGACGCCTCCGCGAGTCCGTCCAGGAAGGCCACCAACCAATCGGCTTCCAGTTCCGGGCCCAAGGCCAACGTCAAGGTGAACCCCAGGGGCAGGGCACCGCTGGCATCCAGGTCTGAAAGGTTGACCATCAAAAGCTTACGGCCCAACAAATCGGGCGGGTGCCAATCCAGGCGAAAGTGCTGCTCCGATTCCATGAGATCGGTGGTCACCAACAATCGGCACCCCGCCGGCGGCTGAGGCACAGCACCGCAATCATCGGTCAGAGCCTCCCCCCCCGGGAAGGTCTCGCGGATACGGCGAATAATTTCGGATTCAGAGAGTCTCACGGGCCCAGTGTCCCATATCTGGGGTCTTGGAGTCCGCGGGGTCGGGTGATAGCCTTGGCGAACTCGCCCCGTCCAGGTCGGGATTTCAAAGGAGACTCAATGGCCATTAAGAGTGTTTGGATCGAAGAAGGCTGCATCATGTGCAACGCCTGCGACGCCGAGTGCCCCGACGTTTTTCTGGTGACCGACAACACCTGCATGATCAAGGCCGATGTGCGTGAAGACGGCGCCGAGACCGAGAACCGGGACGAAAAATCACCTCTCAAGGGTGAGTTCCAGACCTCCCTGGCCGACGCCATCAAGGCCGCTGCCTCGGGTTGCCCTGTCGAAGTCATTCAGTTCGAAGAAGCCTAGGTTTACCGTTTTACGAACGAGAAGAGGCGCCCATCGGGGCGCCTCTTCTCGTTCGTAAACAGCATCTAAAGAAAAGCTTAGCCCTCCTGCAGCCCGACATTTACTTCAAAATCGCCAAAGGGAGTACGGAAGGGAATACCGATGCAGGGCACAGAGGAAGAGCGGCTGATCTTGTGGCCCGAGCCCACGACTACCGTGGGGACGGAGATGCTCAGGGAATAGCCATCCTGGATGAGCGAGCGCCGGGCATCACCCACAACGATGTTGCCGATCTCGCCGATGGCATCTTCCACCGATTTGTTCATGCTGGTGATCTCTTCCATCAGCATATTTGATGCGATCTTGCAGGCTAGGCCTTCAGGAACAGAAATAATAATGGACCCCGAGGTCTCACCCGTAATACCGATGATCGAGGAGATGTCATAGGTGGTGATCAAGTCTTCCTTGGCTTCCAGTCCGACTTTTTCCGCCTGAATGCCCGCCATCATGTCCAGACTTCGCAGGGTGGATTCAATAAAGGGATTGATGAAGGCTACGTTCATGGGGGCCTCGAAATAACGATCTTCTATGGTATCGGGCCATTTCAAAGGTTGATTAGTTTTCGCAAAGATTGAAGGTCAAGGGAATCAGCGTCAGGATAAAGGTTTGCATCGAAAGGAAGGCGAACCATGCTCGAACGCCTGCAAGCCGACCTAAAAGCCGCTATGCTCGCCAAAAATGGGGTTCTAACTAGCGTTTTGCGCTCGGCTCTCAGTGCCTACCGGAACGAAGCCGTGGCCAAGGGGCTGAGCCCCCAAGGCATCCTGAATGAAGCAGAAGCTATTGCTGTCTTCAAGCGGCTAGTAAAATCCAGAGAAGATAGCGTGGAGCAATTCACAAAGGTCGGGCAGTCCGAACGAGCCGCCACTGAACAAACAGAAATCGAAATTCTAAAAGCGTACCTTCCCGCCATGCTGGAGGGAGTCCAGCTCGAAGCCGCCATCAAGGCCGTCATCGCCGAGACGGGTGCCCAAACCAAG